>NZ_JBWKQE010000007.1:0-264690 GCF_059418605.1 Duganella sp. GW821-FHT07G03 | reverse complement strand
CAACGGTCATTAAATCTCCTTGATGGCGGCAGTGTCCTGCCAAATGACCGTTTACACAATATTATTTACACCCTCAGCCTGGCGCAAAGCCAACGGATACTTCGCAGGCTTGCCCGCTCTGCGGATCTGGTCAGCCTGCAAGCGAACGTTATCCAGATTATGTATGTGCGGCGTGCGTCGCTCATGCTGGGTTCCGAGGAATTATAAGATCGTCGCCAGCGAGCACCGCGCGGTATTGTTTGGAGGCGTCTGCCGGCTAGGCCAGCACTTCGTGCATTTGCGCCAGCTTTAGGTTGGATTCGCTGCACTGGCCTCGGCCTCGGCCTCGCCGAATTCACGACAATCTTGTTACTCACTGCGCCACCGCCGAAGGCATAAAGTTGTCCTGCAGCGCCGATCCGAGGCGCTACTACAGGAGGCAACTATGACCAATACCACCACCGAAACTTTGAACCACACCGTCGTCGCGCCCGCACTATGGCTGCGGCAACGCCAGAACCTGCTGGCGCGCGAGAAGGAATTGACCTGCATGCAGGACCAGGTCGCGCGCGAACGCCGGGCGCTGCCGTGGGTGCGGGTTGAAAAAAACTATGTGTTCGACACGCCGCAAGGCAAGCGCACGTTGGCCGACCTGTTCGACGGCCGGCGCCAACTGGTGGTCCAGCACTTCATGTTCACGCCCGGCAATGAACAGGGATGCAGCCACTGTTCGTTTATGGCCGACCATACCGACGGCGCCCTCGCCCACCTGGCGCAGCGCGACGTGACCTTCGTCGCCGTCTCGCGCGCGGCGCTGGCCGACATCGAGCGCTTCCGCCAGCGCATGGGCTGGCGCTTCCATTGGGTCTCGTCAGGGGATGGCGATTTCAACTACGACTTCCACGTCAGCTTCCGGCCCGAGGAACTGGCCAGCGGCGAGGTCAACTACAACTACCAGCGCCAGCCCATCAACAACCCCGACATGCCCGGCGTCAGCGTGTTCTACAAGGATGACGACGGCGTGGTCTACCACAGCTACTCGACCTACGGGCGCGGCGTGGAGGTGATGATGCACACCTATAACTTCCTCGACCTGACCCCGCTGGGCCGCCACGAGGAAGAGCTGCCCTATACGATGGCATGGGTGCGCCACCACGACCGTTACGAGGCCGCGCCCGCTGCGGCCACGTGCTGTCATGCAGCCGCCTAAGCCGGCGCTGCAGGTCATGGCGCCGATCGCGGCCGGCCACGCCGCCTCGGCCGCCTTGATGACGGCCGTGCACGGCGCCGGCATGATGCTGGCGCCGATGCTGGTTCCGCTGTGCAGCAGCGACGGCACCGTGCGCGAGGTGGCGGTGGCGGGTTCGCAGACGCTGCTGCTGGCGGCGTCCGCCATGCACGCGGCGGCGATGCTGGGCATGACCGCCGCCGTCAACGCGCTGCTGAAACGGTACTACGCGACGTAAAAAAACCCGTCGCAAGGACGGGTTCGTTTTACAGGATGGTGGCCAGCGCGCACTGGCGGTAGTGGTTGGCGGCGTCTTCCGGCTGGGCCAGCGCTTCGTGCATTTGCGCCAGCTTCAGGTGGGATTCGCGCACCATGCGCGGGTCGGCGGCGTCGGACAGGGCTTGCTCCAGGTAGCGCTGCGCCTTGCCCCACAATTTCTGCTTCAGGCACAGCGAACCCAAGGTCAAGGCCAGCTCGGCGTCGGTCGGACGGGTGTGTATCCAGTTTTCGCAGTGCTCGATCTGCATCAGCAAGGCGGCCGAGCCGGCCGGCGCGGCCGCTTCGCGGTAGGCCCGCACCACGCGCTCGTCCCAGTCGGCGGCCAGCGATTCCTCCGCCACCAGGCGCGCCTCGTCGTGCAGCCCGCGCGCATTGAGCGCGGTGGCGGCGCGGCTGGCAACGTAAGGCTTGATGCGGTCGGCGCCCGGCACGGTCGACCAGACCCGTTGCAGCGATTCCGCATCGTGGCCGCTGTCGGACAGCATGTCGTCGTAGGCCAGCTCGCGCAGGCGCGACGACAGCGCCGGATGCAGCGCGCGGTGCTTGTCCAGCGAACGCACCAGGCGCAGCACTTCCGGCCAGTTCTTGGCTTGCTGCTGCGCCTTCAGCGACCATTGCAAGGCGTGGATGTGGCGGGTGCCGCTGGCGTTGAGTTCGCGCACCGCCGCCAATGCCTGCTCCGGCTGATGGTCGTCGACCAGCAGTTCGGTCATCGTCATCAGGCGCGCGGTCTTCATCGCATTGTCGTCGCTGAGCTTGGCCAGCCAGCTGTCGCGGCGCGCGCCCTGGCGCATGCGGTGCGCGGCGCGGGCGCCGATCAGCGCGGCCACGCCGGCGTTTTCCTCCAGTTCCGAGGCGCGCAAGGCGGCTTTTTCGGCGTGGCCGAAGCGGCCTTCAAACAGCGCCTTCAGCGCTTCGCGCAAGCCCTTGTTGCCGTCACGCTCACGCTTGCGCTGGCGGTAAGCCGCCACTTTGCGCGGCATGCTGACCGTCGCGCGGAAGGCGCGCAGCACGATGTACAGGAAGGCGAACAGCGCCACTTCCAGCACCACGAAGAAGTTCAGCGACAGGTCGATCCGGTGCGGCGGGTAGAACAACACCACATTGCCCGGATTAAAACGCGCCGTCACGGCGATACCGATGGCCGCAGCCATCAAAGCGACTATCCAGAGAAATAAACGCATGACTATGGCTTCGCTTTGTAGTTGCGCACAGCGTTCAGGCTGTCCGACAGGGTCGGCATTTCAATCGCCAGATTGCTGGTCTGCACCTGGCGCAGCAGCGTCTGCACGGTCTGCGTCGATTTGGCGCGGACGTCGAAATACTTGACCAGCGCTTCCTGCGCCGCGATCAGGTCGGCGCGGAAGGCCGTCTCGTTGCGCGACAGCAGGGCCATGCGCGCGTTCAGCAAACGCAGCTTCAGGTTCTCGCGCAGGAAGTAGGCCTGGGTCGGCGACAGCATCAGCGCATCCGGCGTGGTCACGCTGCGCACGCGGATTAGCTGGCGCACGTCGGTCCACATTTCGCTGCTCCAGCCGTTCCAGGTGTCTTGCAGCGCTTGCAGCCACGGGCTGGTCTGCTCGACCGGCTCAGGCTTGCCGCCCTTGCCCACGGCCGGCTTGGCCTTGGCCTTCTTTTCCGGCGGCGCCGGCAGCGTCGGCTTTTCGTCCGACAGCATCGGCAGCGTATCGATCTGCGCGATCACATTGTCCAGACGCAGCGCCATGCCCACCGAATCGACGCTCGGCAAGGCCTTCAGCTTTTCCGTATCCTTGGCGATGGCGCGGCGGATGGTGATGAATTGCGGCTTGTCCGAACGCGACAGGCTGCGGTCGGCGTTTTGCAGCGCGATCAGCGCGCCCGGCACGTTGCCGGCCAGTTGCAGCTGCTGGCTGGCGGTCGACAGCACTTGCTCGATCTCGGTCAGCGCCCACTCGTCGCGGTTCTTGGACAGGTCCTGGTACAGCTGCTCCAGCGCCAGTTGCTGGCTCTGCGCTTCCTGCTGCTTGTTTTCCAACAGGGCGACCTTGCCTTGCAGCTCCTTGCTGGTCTCCTGCACGGCGCGCGCCAAGGTGCCGGTTTCGGCATTGCTGGCGTCGCCCTTTTGCAGGCGGCGCGCCATTTCTTCGCGCAGGTTGCGCACCTGGTTGTGCGAAGACCAGGTCTGGCCGGCCAGCAAAATGGCCAGCACGACGATACCGACCAGCAGCATTTGCGGCTGTTGCACGGTTTCGAGCAGGCTCGGTTCAGGCTGCGGCTTGGCCGCAGGCGGGGTCTCAGCGGCGTCGCCGGCGGAGACGACAGGATCGGGTAAGGTAGGCAAATCGTTCATAGGCGTGATTGTAACGCGGCCAGCAGGCGTTCGTCGCCTGATCCGGTGAGCGTCAGTCGGGAAAACCCTAAATTGTTTGCCGTTTCGGCAATTCGGGCATGCGGGATGATCAAATGCTGTTGTTGCATCAACACAACACAGCTCTGCTGCGTCGCATCGGCGTGCTGCGCGTCCAGTTGCGCCAGCAGCTCGCACAGTCCGCGCAGCGCTTCGGAACTGGTGATGATCCAGTCATTTTGCTGCGCCAGCAAATCGCGCAGCGTGGCCGCCAACTGCGGCGTCAGGCGCGGCACCGAACGGCGGTAGGCCGGCACCACGTCGACCACGGCGCCGGCCGCGCGCAGGCCGTCGGCCATCAGCTCGCGGCCGCTTTCGCCGCGCACGATCAGCACCGGCTGGCCGCGCAGCGCGGCCAGGTCCAGCGTTTGCAGCAGGTGTTCGGAATCGCTGTGGGCGCTGTCGGCCGGGCTGACGATATCGACCGTCTGCGGCGTCACGCCGTGCGCGGCCAGGGCGGCGCGGCTACCCTCCCCCAGCACCGCCAGCTTGACGCCGGCCGGCCACTGCTGGATATGGGCGAAGGCGGCGTCGATGGCGTTGGGCGAGACGAAGGCCACCAGCTTGTAGCCCGGCTGCGGCGCGCACAGCTTGGCCAGCGCGGCCAGCAAGGCGGCCGGCTCGGGCAAGGGCTCGATTTCCAACAGCGGCAACAACGCCACCCGGCGGCCCAGCGCGCTAACACGGGCCGCCAACGGCAAGGCTTGCGCCAGGGGACGGGTGATGACGACGGCGCCGGTCATCCGCTGATCAAGTGCCGGAGGACGGCGCGGCGGACGACGCAGCGTCGGCCAGCGTGGCCGAACGGGCGTCGGCGTCGGCCTGGGCGGCTTCGCTCAGGCAGGACGCCAGGATGCCGACCGCGTCCTGCGCGCGCAGCAGCTCGGCGACCTGCTGGCCCAGCGCTTCCGGGTCGGCGGCGGCGCCGCGCACCTCGGCGCTGGCCATGCGGGCGCCGTCCGGCGTGGCGACCATGGCGCGCAGGTGCATCTGGCCGTCCGCCACCGTGGCGAAGGCCGCCAGCGGCACCTGGCAGCTGCCGCCGAACACCTTGGACACCTTGCGCTCGGCCGTGACGGCCTGGGCGGTGGCTTCATGGTTCAGCGGCGCCAGCAGCGCCATCAGGTCGATGCCATCGTCGCGAACGGCGATCTCGATCGCCATCGCGCCCTGGCCGGCGGCCGGCAGGCTGTCGGCCGGGTCCAGCAAGGCGCGGATGCGCTGCGGCAGTCCCAGGCGCTTGAGGCCGGCGGCGGCCAGGATGATGGCCGCGTAGTCGCCGCGATCGAGCTTGCCCAGGCGGGTGTCTAGGTTGCCGCGCAACGGTTTGATCACCAGCTGCGGGTAGCGCGCCGCGATCAGCGACTGGCGGCGCAGGCTGCTGGTGCCGACCACGGCGCCGGCCGGCAACTCGCCCAGCGAGGCGTAGTCGTTGGAGACGAAGGCATCGCGCGGGTCCTCGCGCTCCAGCACGGCGGCCAGGGCGAATCCCTCCGGCAACTCCATCGGCACGTCCTTGAGCGAGTGCACGGCCAGGTCGGCGCGGCCTTCGGCCATGGCGACCTCGAGTTCCTTGACAAACAGGCCCTTGCCACCCACCTTGGACAGGGTGCGATCAAGAATTTGGTCGCCTTTTGTCGACATTCCTACAATTTTAATATCGCACTGCGGATATAATAATGCCAAGCGCGCCCGTACATGCTCGGCCTGCCACATGGCAAGCCGACTTTCACGCGACGCGATCACCAAGGTGGACGGAGGATTTTGTAGTAATTCCGATATTTTCAAAACCAGTTCTTTCGCTGTAGCGGGCGCTAACCGGCGCAGGCCAGTCTCACGCGCGTGTTTAAGATCACAAATTTTATCACGCTCACCTTCTTGCAGAACCGGGCCACAAGCCTTTGCACCGACTTTTCACATCTTTGCGGCTTATCTCATGGCAAACCAATCTAGTGCAACGAACGATCAAACGGCTGAACAACCTGGCGCAGACAAAGACGCGCCACTTAAAGAAGACATCCGCCTGCTAGGCCGCCTGCTGGGCGACGTGCTGCGCGACCAGGAGGGCGAAGAAGTCTACGCCGTGGTCGAGACCATCCGCCAGACGGCGGTGCGGTTCCGCCGCGAAGCCGACGCCGGCGCCGCCAAGGAACTGGACGGCATGCTGAAGATCCTGACGCGCGAGCAGACCATTTCCGTGGTGCGCGCGTTCTCGTACTTCTCGCACCTGGCCAATATCGCGGAAGACCAGCACCACATCCGCCGCCGCCGGGCCCACCTGCTGGCCGGTTCCCGGCCGCAGCAAGGCAGCGTCAACTTCGCCCTGTGCAAGCTCAAGGAAGCCGGCGTCAGCCAGGAAACCGTGGCCACCTTCTTCCAGGACGCGCTGATCGCCCCGGTGCTGACGGCCCACCCGACCGAAGTGCAGCGCAAGTCGATTCTTGATGCGGAACACGATATCGCCCGCCTGCTGGCCGAGCGCGACCTGCCGCTGACGCCGAAGGAACAGGCCGCCAACATGCACCTGCTGCGCGCCCGCGTCGCCACGCTGTGGCAGACCCGCATGCTGCGCTACTCCAAGCTGACCGTGGCCGACGAGATCGAAAACGCCCTGTCCTACTACCGCATCACCTTCCTGCGCGAGCTGCCGGGCCTGTACGACGACATCGAGTCCGACATCGCCGCCCATTATGGCGAAGCCAAGGCCATCGACGCCCCCTACGTGCAGATGGGCAGCTGGATCGGCGGCGACCGCGACGGCAACCCCAACGTCAACGGCGGCACCATGCAGCACGCGCTGACACGCCAGGCCACCACCATCCTCGACTTCTACCTGGAAGAGACGCACACGCTGGGCGCCGAGCTGTCGGTGTCGACGCTGATGATCGCCTGCAGCCCGCAGTTGCAGGCGCTGGCCGACCAGTCGCCGGACCTGTCCGACCACCGCGCCGACGAGCCTTACCGCCGCGCCCTGATCGGCATCTACGCCCGCCTGGCCAGCAGCGCCCGCGCGCTGGGCGCGACCAACATCCTGCGCAAGGAAGTGGGCCACGCCGAGCCGTACGCGGCGGCGGCCGAGTTCTCGGCCGACCTGCAAGTGCTGATCGACTCGCTCAACGCCAACCACGGCGCCGTGCTGGTGCAGCCGCGCCTGTCGACCTTGAAGCGCGCGGCCGACATCTTCGGCTTCCACCTGGCCTCGCTGGACATGCGCCAATCGTCGGACATCCACGAGCGCGTGCTGGCCGAGCTGTTCGTCAAGGCCGGCGGCCAGCCGGACTACCCGTCGCTGGACGAGGACGCCAAAGTGGCGCTGCTGCTGAGCGAGCTGTCGCAACCGCGCCTGCTGTATTCGCCGTACATCGCCTACTCGGCCGAGACCGACTCCGAGCTGGGCGTGCTGCGCGCGGCGCGCCAGATCCGCGCGCTGTACGGCGCCCGCGCCATCCGCAACTACATCATCTCGCACACCGAAACCGTGTCCGACCTGCTGGAAGTGCTGCTGCTGCAAAAGGAAATGGGCTTGCTGCGCATCGCCGAGCAGGAACTCGACCTGATGGTGATCCCGCTGTTCGAAACCATCCCCGACCTGCAGCGCGCGGCCGGCATCATGGAGGCCGTGATGGCGATCCCGCTGGTCAAGGCGCTGATCGCCAAACAAGGCCAGATCCAGGAAGTCATGCTGGGCTACTCGGACTCCAACAAGGACGGCGGCTTCCTGACCTCCAACTGGGAGCTGTACAAGGCCGAGACCCACCTGGTGACCGTGTTTGAAACAGCCGGCGTCAAGCTGCGCCTGTTCCACGGCCGCGGCGGCACCGTCGGCCGCGGCGGCGGTCCGTCGTACGAGGCCATCCTGGCGCAGCCGCACGGCACCGTCAACGGCCAGATCCGCCTGACCGAACAGGGCGAGATCATCGCCTCCAAGTTCTCCAACAAGGACATCGGCCGCCGCAACCTGGAGCTGCTGGTCGCCGCCACGCTGGAGGCGAGCCTGATGCCGCAGTCGGCCGACGGCGCGCACCTGGCCCAGCTGCGTCAGTTCGAGGCCGTGATGGCCGAGATCTCCGACCGCGCCTACCAGGCCTACCGCAACCTGGTCTATGAAACCCCGGGCTTCACCGACTACTTCTTCGCCGCCACGCCGATCGCCGAGATCGCCGAGCTGAACCTCGGTTCGCGCCCGGCCTCGCGCAAGTCGACCAAACGCATCGAGGACCTGCGGGCGATTCCCTGGGGCTTCTCATGGGGCCAGTGCCGCCTGCTGCTGCCGGGCTGGTACGGCTTCGGCAGCGCCATCGGCGCCTGGATCGCCGACGGCAAGCAGGCCGACCGCCTGGCCCAGCTGCAAGCCATGTTCCAGCAATGGCCGTTCTTCGCCACCCTGCTGTCGAACATGGACATGGTGCTGGCCAAGACCGACCTGGCGATCGCCTCGCGCTACGCCGAGCTGGTGCAGGACAAGGAGCTGCGCGAACGCATCTTCAAGCGCATCACCGACGAGCACGCAAGCACGCTGGCCATCCTGCAAAGCATCACCGGCGCCACCGAGCGCCTGGCCGGCAATCCGCTGCTGGCGCGTTCGATCCAGAACCGCTTCGCCTACCTCGATCCGCTGAACCACTTGCAGGTGGAGCTGATCAAGCGCCACCGCGCGCTGTCGAGCGAGCCGGGCAAGGCTGACGAGCGGGTCCACCGCGGCATCCACCTGTCGATCAACGGCGTCGCCGCCGGCCTGCGCAACACCGGCTGAGCCGCTGCGCAGCCAAGCACACCCCGCGCCGCAAGGCCCGGGGTGTTTTTTTTGCACGTTTGTTATAAACCGAAAAAAAACCTACCGCCAGTAACAACATTGCCAATTAGTGATGGTTTATAGCACTACATTATTTGCTGTCATATCAAAAAAGTGTATGGATTTGCAGACACCCAGCACGAAAAACGCTGACAACATAAACCATTTCAGTAGAATTAAACCCAGCTGCTCGAACCATCATAACGATATAAATAATATTTCCGCCGGCGCCAAAAGCGCTACGCGGAGCGGAACGGCAACATCTGACCCGGAGAGTTCACATGAAGTTGAGTACCCGTCGCCTGCTGCACACGGATAGCCCCGCCGTCACACGCCAAGCGCTCTTGCTCTAGAGCCCCTCCCCACTCCGCCCCCCCTTTTTTGACGCTCGCCAGCATGGCGGGCGTTGGAAGCGTGCGCGCCGCGCCTGGCTGCAGACCTGCGCTGCGACGCACAAAACAGATCGTCCCCAGGACGACTTCATTCAGTTGAACCTTACGACACACCTTTTGGAGAGATCAACATGACATTCAGCCGTAAACTGACCATGCTGGCAGCCTGCCTGGCCTGTATATCCGCCGCTCACGCCGGCGCCATCAAGGAAGACAAGGACTCCCTGTTCAAACCGACCGGCAAAGGCTGGGGCGAGCTCGACCTCGACACCATGAGCCGCCCGGAACGCGCCGCCACGCTGCGGGCGCAACGCAGCGCCAACCTGACTTACCAGGGCGGCCCGGTGATGGTGGCGCCGACCAAGGTGTACTACATCTGGTACGGCTCGGCCTGGGATAGCGCATCGCAAAATGTGCTGACCAATATCGCCTCGCACATCGGCGGTTCGCCTTATTTCAACATCAACACCACCTACTACAACGCCAGCAATACCCACGTGGTGAACCAGGTGACCTACGCCGGCAGCACCGTCAACTCCGGCACGCTGGGTACCAAGCTGACCGACGCCAACATCCAGACCGTGGTGACCAACGCCATCAGCTCCGGCGCACTGCCGCTGGACGCCAACGCCGTCTATTTCGTGATGACCGACAAGAACACCACCGCCACCTCGGGCTTCTGCACCCAGTACTGCGGCTGGCACACCAACACCAACTTCAACGGCCAGAACATCAAGTACGCCTTTGTCGGCAATCCGGAAACCCAGTGCGCGTCGGCATGCGGCGCCACCACGCCGAGCCCGAACAACACGCCGGGCGCGGACGCCATGGCCAGCATCTTCTCGCATGAACTGGAAGAAGCGGTGACCGATCCGGACGGCAACGCCTGGTACGCGCTGTCGAACGGCATGGAAAACGGCGACAAGTGCGCCTGGAACTTCGGCACCACCGCCACCGCATCGAACGGCGCCAAGTACAACCAGACCTTCGGCGCCATGAACTATCTGATCCAGCAAAACTGGGTGCTGCAGCCTTCCCAGGCGTGCGCGCAGCACTATCCTTGAGCGGGCTAGTACAATCTATCTGAACTGATCCAGGCCGCCGCAGCGCAGCGCGGCGGCCGCCCACTCCTTGGAATGTTCATGCAAAAGACTGCTTTGATCGGGCCGGCGCTGCTGGCCCTGGCAATGAGCTCGGCGCAAGCCGCGCCGCCGCGCACCGTGCCGACCGTCACCCGCACGGTGCAACTGTTCAGCACCTTGGAAGGCGACTGGCTGGACGCGGTGCACCAGCGCGACGCCGTGGCCCTGAAAAAAATCGTCGCGGACGAATTTGAACTGCGCAGCGCCAGCGTTCCCGGCCGCCCCACCGCGCGCGCCGAATGGCAGCAGCAGGCGTTCGCCGCGCCCGCGCTGGAATCGAGCATCGAGCAAATGGCGGTGCACGAATATGGCGAGCTGGCGGTCGTCAGCTTCATGTGGAAGATCGCCGCGCCGAAGAACAACACCCTGCCCACCCAGGTGTTCGTGGTCGATACCTGGAAGCAGATCGAAGGCGGCTGGAAGGCGGTGGCCCGCTACGCCGCCACCGTGGACGGCGCCAGCAAGGCGGTGCCGGGTTCCGACCTGGCGGCGCCGGCCATCAATAAAAAATACTGAAGCCGGCCATGACGACTTCCCAGCACCAGGGCCGCTACTGGCTAGGCGCCGCCGCCCTGGCCGGCGTGGCGCTGGCGTGCTACTGGCCATCCGCCGACAGCCCGACAGCGGCGCGGCCCGCCGCCGCACCGGCGTGGTATGACCGCATCGGCGCCAGCACCGCGGGCAGCGGCCTGCCACAGCCGAGCGAACTGGCGCTCGACGATCAACTCGCCCCGTCCGCGCTGGCGACCGACGCCGCCGGCAAGCTGGTGGTCGATCCGCCGCTGCGCATGCTGTTCGAATTCTTTCTGGTACGCGCCGATGGCGCCGACCTGAATGCGCGCGCCGACCAATTGCGCGCCTATCTGGACCGGCAAGTCAGCGGCGCCGCCGGCGCCCAAGCCAAGACGCTGGCCAGCCGCTACGCGGCCTATGTGCGCGCGCATGACGAGCTGCTGGCCGGCCAGCGCATCGCACTGGCCGCCGGCGCCGCCCCCAGCGCGCAGCAGCTGGAACAGCTGGCGACGTGGCAGCAACAGCGCGCGCGCCTGCGCCAGAGCAGCTTCGGGCCGGCCTTGGCCGCGCTGTGGTTCGGCGCCGACGACGCCGAACTGGCGCAGGCGCTGGCCGGACTGCGCGAGCGCGCCGCGCCGGCCGCCGGCCCGGCCGCCGCCGACGGCAACGAGGCCGAGCCCGATTCCAACACGCTGCGCGAACGCCGCCTGCACGGCGCCACGCGGGACGCGGCGCGCGACAACGACAACAGCGAACTGCTGGCCGCCGCCACACTGAGCTATGAAGCGGCCGCCGGCGAAGAGCGCCAATGGCGCGCGCACTATCTGCGCTATCGGGCCGACGCCGCCCGGCTGTCCGCCGCCCCCGGCAGCGAAGCGCGCCGGCTGCAGCTGGACGCACTGCAGGCACGGCTTTTCCCCACCGAGCGCGAGCGCATCCGCGCGCGCGCCAGCGGCATCGAATAAGCTCATCCGACAGGAACCCACCACATGAAACAAAGCACCGCGCTGCTGCTGGCAGCCAGCCTTCTGGCGCTGCCCGCCGCCAACGCTGAAACACCGGCGGAAGCCCGCATCAAGGCCCTGATCACGCCCCGCCTGGGCGTCAACATCAAGGTCGATGCGGTGACCAGGACGCCGTATGGCGGACTGTATGAAATCAGCACCAACGGCGACATCTTCTACACCGATGAAAGCGCGCGCTATCTGTTCATCGGCAAAGTGGTCGACACCAGCGACAACTACCAGGACCTGACCCGGGCCCGAGCCGACCAGCTGGCCGCGATCCGTTTTGCCGACCTGCCGCTGGCGGCTGCGATCAAGACCGTCAGGGGCGATGGCAAACGCGTGATGGCGGTGTTCGAAGATCCGAACTGCCCTTACTGCCGCAAGCTGCACCAGACGCTGGAAGGAATCGACAACGTCACCATCTACACCTTCCTGCTGAATATCCTGTCGGACGACTCGGCGCTCAAATCCAGGGACATCTGGTGCGCCGCCGACCGCGCCAAGGCATGGCACGAGTGGATCGTCAACGCCAAAGCCGCGCCGGCCGCGCCGGCCGCCTGCCCGACACCGAACGAGCAGGTACTGGCGCTGGGCAAGAAACTGCACGTGGCCGGCACGCCGACCGTCTACTTCAGCGACGGCTCGCGCACCGGCACCGCGTTCGACCGCCAGGCGCTGGAAGCGAAGCTGAATGCAACGGTCAGGTAGCGGCGGGCGGCGCCCGGCAGGGGCGTATTTTTTATTTCCTTAAAGATTGGTCAAGTTGGTTATTTTGGCATTAGAATGTCAAAAAACTACTATTGTCCACACATATGAAAAGCTTGATTGACTCGCTGGGCAAATCGGAAATCGACAGTGTGGTTTCCCTCCTTCAAGCCGGCATCAGCGGCGCCGCGCCGGCCACCGGCGAACTGCTCAACCTCATCGCGGTCATGCCGCTGGCCCTGTTCATCAAGGATGCGCAATCCCGGGTCGTACTGATGAATCCGGCCTGCGAGGCCCTGTGGGGCATCGCCTTCGCCGACATCCAAGGCACCGATGGCGCCACCTTTTTCCCGGCCGATCAAATGGACTACTTCCTCAAGCACGACCGCATCGCCTTCGACAGCGGCCAGAACACCGTGTACGAAGAACAGCTGTGGCATGCCGGCCGGGCCGAAAACCGCTGGGTGCAAACCCACAAGCAACCCACCTACGACGAATTCGGCCAGCCCAAGCTGCTGATCGCCATGTGTGTCGACATCAGCGAGCGCAAACAGACGGAATCGGCTCTGCAGAGCTCGCTGCAAGAGCTGCGCACCCTGTCCGAGCACCACCACACCACCAAGGAAAGCGAGCGCCGCCGCATCGCCCAGGAGATCCACGACGACCTGGCGCAAAACCTGCTCGCGCTCAAGCTGGACGTGACCACCCTGTACAAGCGCACCACCGAGCGGCAACCGCTGCTGCACCAGCGCGCCGCGCAGGCGCTGCATACGCTCGACGCCAGCATCCTCGCGGTGCGCGAACTGATCAACGAACTGCATCCCAGCACGCTGGAGCTGGGCCTGTCGGCCGCCATCGAGTGGCAGATGCAGCAACTGGAGCGCCGCCTCGGCCTGCAGTGCCGGGTGGAGCTGATCGAAGACAGCGCCACGCTGGACCAGCGCCAGGTCGCGGCGATCTACCGCATCACGCTGTCGGCGCTGAGCTATCTGTGCGGCCAGAGCGGCACACGCAGCCTGCAAGCCACGCTGAACCTGCGGCAGGAGCAGCTGTCCATCGTGGTCAGCGGCGACGGCCAGCCCGAGCAGCATGCGGCGCGCGACGCGCTCGACCTGGGCGCCATCCGCGCCCGCCTGGCCGACTTCGGCGGCGAGCTGGCGGTGGCGCAGCTGCCCGGCGCCGGCACCGTGCTGCGCATGAACTTGCCGGGCAAGCCCTCTGCCGGCTAGCCGATGCGCGCTACGGCCGCGCGATGCTATGCTGCGCCCATGACTTTTACCCTGCGCAGCCGCTGGCTGCTGGCCGGCGCCTTGCTGCTGGCGCTGTGGCGCCCGGCCGCCGCGGCCGAACATGCCCGCCTGCTGAGCGATTACAGCCATCGCGCCTGGACCGCCGCCCAGGGCGCGCCGGCGCAAATCCAGGCCATCACCCAGACCCGCGACGGCTGGCTGTGGCTGTCGACGCCGACCGGCTTGTACCGCTTTGACGGCCTCAACTTCGAACGGCGCGACCAGGTCGGCGGCCACAAACTGCTGTCGACCATCGTGCTGCCCTTGTACAGCGCGCCGGACGGCGCCTTGTGGGTCGGCTACCGCTTCGGCGGCGCCAGCGTGTTCAAGGACGGCCGGGTGCGCCACTACGGCGCCGCCGACGGCTTCCCGCCCGGCGCCACCTACTGTTTCCGGCGCGCGCCGGACGGCACCATGTGGGTCGCCACCGCCAACGGCCTGGCCTGGCTGAACGGCGGGCGCTGGGTGCGGGTGGGCGCCGACAGCGGCTTCGATCCCGGCCCCAAGGCGGTCTGGCACGTGCTGTTCGACCGCGCCGGCACGCAGTGGGTGTCGACCGCCCAGGCGGTCTACTACCGCCGCCAGGGCGAGCGCCGCTACCACGTCGCCAGCCCCGCCAACGTCCGGGTGGCATCGCTGGCGGCGGCGCCGGACGGCACCGTCTGGGCCTCCAACGGCAACGACGCCCACTACAAAATGTCGCAGGCCGCGCCGGCCGCCGGTCCGCCGCCCCGGCCCCAGCTGCCCGGCAGCGGCATGTGGTTCGACCGCGCCGGCACCATGTGGCTGCTGAGCGAGGACCGGGTCGAGCGCATGCTGCCGGACGTGTTTCCCGATCCGCGCCAGCGCGTCACGCAGGAGCAGGGCCTGAGCGGCATGAACCCTCAAACCTTTTTCGAGGACCGCGACGGCACCATCTGGATCGGCACCATCAACGGCCTCGACCAGTTCCGCCGCAACCGCGTGACGCCGCTGCCCAGCCGCCTGGAGATGGCCACGCCGGCGCTGAATGCCGAGCGCGACGGCAAGGTCCGGGCCAGCAACGACAACGCCGACGCCTGGCTGCTGGACGCCGACGGCCGGCAATACGACCATGCGCCGCATGCCTACGCCACGGCCGCCACCGCCCGCGACGGCCGTCCGGCGTACGGCACCGACCACGGTATCTGGCTGCCCGGCCCGGGCGGCGGCCAGCTGATCGCCCCGCCGCCGGCCGCGCTGCGCGACGCCTTGGCGATGCGCGCGCTGGCCCAGGACGGCGGCGGCGACTGGTGGGCCAGCTACGTGAACCTGGGCGTCTACCGCCTCCACGACGGCAACTGGCGCCAGGTCAGCGATGCCCGGCTGCCGGCCGCGCGGGTGCTGACCATGCGGGCCGACCGGCGCGGCCGGGTGTGGATAGGCTATGTGGGCAACCGCATCGCGCTGGTCGACGGCGCCGACATCCGCGTGCTGGGGCCGGCCCAGGGCCTGGCCATCGGCAACGTGCAGAGCCTGTTCGAGCGCAACGGCCACCTGTGGGTGGCGGGCGAACTGGGCGCCGCGCTGTACGACGGCCAGCGCTTCGTGCCGCTGCGCCTGGCCGACGGCCACGAGCTGCGCGGCATCAGCGGCCTGGTGGAAACGGCGGGCGGCGAGCTGTGGCTGCACGGCCATGAGGGCGCCTTCCGCATCCCGGCCGCGCAGCTGGCCGGCTTCCTGCGCAGCGGCGCCGCGGCCGGCTACGAACTGCTGGGCGTCGACGACGGCCTGACCGGCGCGGTCCAGCCGACCGGACCGTTTCCGTCGATGGTGGAAGCGAGCGACGGCAAGCTCTGGCTGTCGAGCCACAGCGGCGCCGCGCTGATCTCGCCCGGCCAGATCCCCCGCGACGCCACGCCGCCGCCGGTGGAGCTGCGCGCCGTGGAAAGCAACGGCCGGGCCTATCCGGTGGACGCGCCGCTGACGCTGCCGCAAGGCGCGAACAATCTGCACCTGAGCTTCAGCGCGCTCGGCCTGGCCATGCCGGGCAGGATCGCCTTCCGCTACCGGCTGCAAGGCCTGGACCGCGACTGGCAGGCGGCCGGCGGCCGGCGCGAAGCCTTCTACACCAACCTGGGGCCGGGCCAGTACCGCTTCCAGGTGATCGCCGCCAACAAGGACGGCGTGTGGAACAACGAGGGCGCCACGCTGGACGTGACGATCCCGCCGACCTTTGTGCAGAGCCTGTGGTTCAAGCTGCTCTGCGCGCTGGCGCTGGCGGCGG
Source organism: Duganella sp. GW821-FHT07G03 (assembly GCF_059418605.1). NCBI lineage: Bacteria > Pseudomonadati > Pseudomonadota > Betaproteobacteria > Burkholderiales > Oxalobacteraceae > Duganella > Duganella sp. GW821-FHT07G03. The sequence goes on along the minus strand of NZ_JBWKQE010000007.1, from coordinate 248,730 downwards.
CGCTGGGGCTGGCCTGGCGCTGGCGGCTGGCGCAGATGGCGCGCCTGATCGAAGCGCGCCACGTCGAACGCCTGGGCGAGCGCGAGCGCATCGCCCGCGCGCTGCACGACACCTTCCTGCAAGAGGCGCAAGGCACCATCCTGATGATGCAGCTGGCGATGGAGCAGGTGCCGCCGGCGCTGCCGGCGCGCGCCGCCATGGAGCGCGGCATCGGCTACATCGAGCAGGCGCTGATCGAGGGCCGCGACGAAGTGCGCGGCCTGCGCTCGCCGCTGCGCGACGATGAAACGCTGGGGCAATCGCTGGAGCGCTTCGGCCAGCGGCTGGCGGCTGGACTTTCGGCCAGTTTCCGGCTGGAGCAAACAGGCGCACCCTACGCCCTGCCCGTCATCACCGGCGACGAAGTGTTTTCCATCGGCCGCGAAGCCATCTGCAACGCCTTCCGCCACGCGCAGGCGAGCGAGATCGTGGTCGAGCTGGACTACGGCGCCAGGCGGCTGACCTTGCTGGTGCGCGACAACGGCAAGGGCATCGCGGCGGACACGCTGGCGCAAGGCGGGCGCAGCGGCCATTGGGGCCTGGTCGGCATGCGCGAGCGGGCGGCGCGCATCGGCGCGGTGCTGGAGATGGGCAACCAGGACCAGGGCGGCGCGTTTCTGCGCCTGTCCTTGTCCGCTATGTACGCCAGCGCATAGACGGCGCGGCGCAGGATTGTTGTAATCACAAAGTTGCATTCCCATCCAACGAGGAGCGAACTACTTGACGCCCCCTCCGCCCTAAAGAGCGGAGATTCCTACCGCTAGCGTCGCACGTCCGCGACGGAGAATATTGACCGCAGCATTGAGATCACGATCATGTACGGCACCGCAATCGCTACAGCTCCACTCTCTTACTCCAAGGTCTGCGATACCCTTAGGCCTCGTATCGGGCAAAGCGCCACAATGCGAGCAGACCTGGGTGGTGAAACGTTCGTCGACTTCCTCGAACCAAGCGCCATGCTTAACAGCCTTGTACGCCAGTTGTGTACGGAAGGACGACCAGCCGACATCGTAGACCGACTTCGCCATGCTGGTTTTGGCGAGGCCCTGTGCGTTGACGTTGCCGACCACGATATAGTCGAAGGCGGCGATGATCGCGCTGGTACAGGTGTGCAGAAAATTGAGCCTGCGGTTGGCGATCTTGGCATGGATGGCCTTGATCCGCCGCGTCTTGCGCGCGCGCTGGGCACACGCCAGCGCCGCCTCGGTCTCCCGGTAAAAGCGTGGCGCTTCGATGGTGCTGCCGTCGCTCAAAGTCGCCAGCATCTTCAGGCCGAGATCGATACCGACCCCGCGCACAGGGGCGCGGACCGCTGCCGGTTCCACCTCGACGACAATATTGAGAAACCAGTTGCCGCGCCGGTCGCGCGAAAAGTTGGTTCCATCGAGGATTTTCCCGTCCGGCAGAGGGCGCGAGTAAAACACACGAAACGTGCGGCCAGCGAACCGGAAGGCGTTGCCTTCACGCTTGAGTTCACGTCCCTTCAACGGCACCCAGCCCATCGCTTTGCGGCCGCGATAGCGCAGGTAAGGCCGGTGCGACATGGCGCGCGAATTGGCGTAGCGCTGGCAGATGTCGTTGACCGTGCCCGAATGCAGACCAAGCTCTTTGGAGCAACCGGTGGTCAGCTTGATCAGGTCAAATCCTGTGTGCCAGCGCCGGCCGAAGCGCAACGCATCCTTTTGCCGGTCGTTGCAGTAGTTCCAGACGAAATTGACCGTCCGTGCATGCTGGTTCAGCAGGCCGGTCAAGGATTTGACGCGATATCGGTAGACCAGTTTCATGTTTATTTGACCACTGCGAAACTCATAAGTTCCATGTTTTCTTCCCTCGCATCGACTCCTGCGGAGTCGGTTCCTTTCACTCCTCGCCCTGAAGGACGAGATTTCTCGGAGCAATTCTCATGAAACTGAAAGACAAAGTCTGTATCGTCACCGGTGCCGCCAGCGGCATCGGCAAGGAAATCGCCCTGGTGTATGCGCGCGAAGGCGGCAAGATCGTCATCGCCGACCTGAACCTGGAGGCGGCGCAAGCCACCGCCGAGGAACTCAAGGGCGCTGGCCACCAGGCCATGGCGATCGCAATGAACGTGGTCGACGAAGCCCAGGTCAACGCCGGCATCGCCAGCGTGATCGAGGCCTGGGGCCAGATCGACGTCCTGGTCAGCAATGCCGGCATCCAGATCATCCATCCGGTCGAGGACTTCCCGTTCGAGGACTGGAAGAAGCTGCTGTCCATCCACCTGGACGGCGCCTTCCTGACCACCAAGGCCTGCCTGCCGCATATGTACAAGGCCGGCAGCGGCAGCGTGATCTACATGGGTTCGGTGCATTCGAAGGAAGCGTCCAAGCTCAAGTCGGCCTATGTGACGGCCAAGCACGGCCTGATCGGGCTGGCCAAGGCGGTGTCGAAGGAAGGCGCGGAGCATGGCGTGCGCGCCAACGTGATCTGCCCCGGCTTCGTGCGCACGCCGCTGGTGGACAAGCAGATCCCCGAGCAGGCCAAGACGCTGGGCATCTCCGAGGAAGACGTCATCAAGAAAGTGATGCTGGCCGATACCGTGGACGGCAAGTTCACCACGGTGGAAGACGTGGCCGAAGTGGCGCTGCTGTTCGCCAGCTTCCCGTCGAACGCGCTGACCGGGCAATCGCTGGTGGTCAGCCACGGCTGGTTCATGCAGTAAAGGACCCGGCCCGCTCAACGCCCCAGCGTCATCCGTTTCAGTAAAACGTTGAAGTCCATGGCGGGCCGGTTCAATAGGTTGTTGGCGTACTCGCCCTCGCAGGACGCCCTGGCCTCGTCGGCCGGTACGCCGGCCACTTTTTCCTTCAGATTCGCATTGAATATCCCCAGCACGGCGGCGACATGCGCATCGATGTCGGCTTCGGTCGCATCCGGCTGCTGCGCGCGCTTCAGCTGTATCAACTGCGCCTTGTACAGTTGGCGCAGGATCACCAGCGCATCGGCGTTCCGCTCCTTCCATTGCGCCATCGCGACCGACAACGTATCGACCGCTTCCGGCGCCAGCGCCTTGCACCGTTCAAGCAACAACGCGTGATACGCATCGAAGTCGATCTGCGCCAACTGAATGCCGGCAGCGACATCGACCGTCTCCGCGCCGGCCGTCACGGATACGCCGGCCAGGGCCAGTCCGAGGAAAATTGATTTGATCATCGCTTTCATCATCACAACGCAGGCCGTCTTTTTGCAATATCGAGAGTGTATTGCAATCCCGCCACACACCGCGAAAAAAAAGGAGGCACATGGCCTCCTTTTTTTATCCCGCCGACGCTTAGTTCTGCGTCAGGAAAGTCTTCAGCTTGTCCGAGCGCGACGGCTGGCGCAGCTTGCTCATGGCCTTCGCTTCGATCTGACGGATACGCTCGCGGGTCACGTCGAACTGCTTGCCCACTTCTTCCAGCGTGTGGTCGTTCGACATTTCCACGCCGTAGCGCATGCGCAGCACCTTGGCTTCGCGCGGGGTCAGCGAGTCCAGCACTTCCTTGATGACGTTGCGCATCGAGGCGTGCAGCGCGGCGTCCAGCGGCGCCAGCGTGGTGTTGTCTTCGATGAAGTCGCCCAGCTGCGAATCGCCGTCCTCGCCCATCGGCGTTTCCATCGAGATCGGCTCTTTGGCGATCTTCATGATTTCGCGGACTTTGTTTTCCGGCATTTCCATCTTGACCGCCAGCGTCGCCAGGTCCGGCTCGCTGCCGGTTTCCTGCATGATCTGGCGCGAGATGCGGTTCATCTTGTTGATCGTCTCGATCATGTGCACCGGCACGCGGATGGTGCGGGCCATGTCGGCGATCGAACGGGTGATGGCCTGGCGGATCCACCAGGTCGCATAGGTCGAGAACTTGTAGCCGCGACGGTATTCGAACTTGTCGACCGCCTTCAGCAGGCCGATATTGCCCTCCTGGATCAAGTCCAGGAACTGCAGGCCGCGGTTGATGTACTTCTTGGCGATCGAAATCACCAGGCGCAAGTTGGCGACCGTCATTTCACGCTTGGCCTGGCGCGCGCGCTTTTCGCCGGCGGCCATCTGCTTGTTAATCTTGCGCAGGTCGGCCAGCGGCAAGGCCACGCGGGCTTGCAGGTCGATCATTTTCTTTTGCAGCTCTTTCACCGCCGGCACGTTGCGGCCCAGGATGGCGCTGTACGGATAGGCGCTGTCGACTTCGCCGTCGACCCAGTCCAGGTCGCATTCATTGCCAGGGAAGACCTTGATGAAGTGGGCGCGCGGCATGCCGCATTTGTTCACGCACAGCTCCAGCACGGCGCGCTCGATGTGGCGCACTTCTTCCATCTGGCCACGCAGCGTGTCGCACAGCTTCTCGACCACCTTGGCGGTGAAGCGGATGCCCAGCAGCTCGGCCGAAATCGTTTCCTGCGCCGACACATACGCCTTGGAGCCGTAGCCGCCGGCGGCCTTGCGCATCTTGTCGTACTGGGTCGAGATGACGTCGAACTTTTCCAGCGCGGCTTTCTTCAGCTGCGCCAGTTGCTCGGTCGAGAAGCCCGCCGCGCCGCCGTTGGCGTCGCCGTCTTCTTCCTCGACTTCCTCCTCCTCTTCCTCGTCGTCGTCCGACGCGGCGGCAGGCGCGGCCGCAACGGCCGGCGTGTTGCTCGATTCGTTCAGGTCGACGAAGCCGTCCACCACTTCATCGACTTTCAGCTCGTCGGCTTCGATCTTGGTGGCCAGCGCGACGATCTCGGCGATCGTGGTCGGGCAAGCGGAGATGGCCTGGATCATGTCCTTCAGGCCGCCTTCGATACGCTTGGCGATCTCGATCTCGCCTTCGCGCGTCAGCAGCGCCACGGCGCCCATCTCACGCATGTACATGCGGACCGGGTCGGTGGTGCGGCCGAAGTCGGAGTCGACCGTCGACAGCGCGGTCGCGGCGGCCGCTTCCACTTCGTCGTCGGAGGTCACGGTGGCGACGCTGTCGGTCAGCAGCAGCGAATCGGCTTCCGGCGCGCGCTCGTAGATGGCGATGCCCATGTCGTTGAAGGTCGCGATGATGCCTTCGATCGCTTCCGGGTCGACAATGTTTTCCGGCAGTTGGTCGTTGATCTCGGCGTAGGTCAGGAAGCCGCGCTCCTTGCCCATGTTGATCAGGTTCTTGATCTGGGTGCGGCGGCGTTCCAGTTCCTCGGCCGTGCTCTTCGAATCGACGCCCAGCATGTCGGCGGCGCCGCCCTTGGCTTTGCGCTCGCGGGCCTTGGAGACGGCCTTCAGTTCGGCGCGTTCGACCGCGTTCAGTGCCGCCACTTCGTCGTTTTCCGGCGTGAATTCGGACGGCTTGCGGCCGCGGCGGCCCGGCACCTTGACGCTAGGCAGCAGGTAGCCGGAAGTGTCGATCGAGGCCAGCGTGGCGGCGTCGGTCACCTGGCTGACGGCCGGGCCGGCGGTCACGATGACGACTGGGGCAGGCTCGGCCTTGGCGGACTTGACCAGCTTGGATTTCGGCGCGGCCTTGACCACCACCACGGGCGCGCCGGTCTCGGCGGCCGGCAGCACGGCGCTCTTGCGCGCCACCTTGACGGTCTTGATCGGGGTGTCGGACGCGTCGGCGTGCTGCACCGCCACCTGCGCTTCCGCCTGGGCCGCATCGGCCGCGGCGCTCAGGCGGGTTTTCTTTTTGACTACCGTTACTTTGCTCGCTGCCTCTTGCGCATTATCGATCACATAAGATAGAGTCGTCTTGGGCACCACCAGCGGAGCGGAGCTGGTACGGGCGGCCTTGACGGACAACGTTAAAGTTTTCGGCGTTTTTGTCATTAAATATCTCTCAATGCGTATTCGCCAGAAAATACAATTGCCATAGCCAGCGCCGACCGTTGCCAGTGCGCACAGATGGAAATGTTGTAATTTAGCTGACGATTATCTGCGGAATAAAAAAAGCCCGCGTTCAACAACGGGCTTGTTTCTCTTTTCAGTGAAGAATAGGGAGAGGGCAAAGTATGCCGTATAGCGAGACATCAGGATAATTGATAGTACCTATATCCGACATCTTAAAACCATATAACAAGGGCTACACACTCTTGTCAGACCGTCCAAATCGCATCCTGTACCAAACTGAAACGCACCGTCCTGCAAAGGTGCGTCTCGCATTATACATGTTTTGGCGTGCGAGCGCACCTTCCGCGCCCAAGCGGCGTATGATGTCGATATGGTCATATTTGCATCATGGCCTAAAAGGCACTGCAATCCCGTAGTGCCCATGATATGCTGACGCCTCTTGCTTAAACTATGAAGTCGATGAACACTAGCCTCACCCCTCAGGCGCCGGCAATCGAGCCCGCAGCCTCCGCCGCCACCGCAGCACCTGCGGCTCTGACCCCGCGCAGCTTGCTGAAACAATTGCAAACCCAATTCCCGGCCTTCCGCGATTTCCTGCCTTTGTCGATCGGTATCGACAAGCAGATCCTCGCGATCATGCCTGAACTGGACCGCAAAACCATGCGTACCGCGCTCGGCATCCATACCGGCTCGCTGCGCTACCTGAAAGTCATGGAAAAAGCCAAGCTGCGCCACGATCTGGACGGCACCCCCGGCGCCGAAGTGACCGACACCCACCGCGCCCACGCCACCCAGGTGTTGCAGGACCGCTTCAAGAAGGAAGCCGAACGCAAGAAGGCGGAACGCGACGCGGCCGCGGCCGAAGAAGCGGCCCGCGTGCGCGCCGACAAGCTGAACCAGCTGACCGCGAAGTTCTCGCGCAAGGGCTGAGTTGACTCAGTTGGCTCAGTTGAACACTCAGCAGCTTGCGGCACAGGCGGAGGCCGAGCTTCCGCCCTACGTGGGGATACGCATCGCCGATGTGCGGCTGGTCACCACGGCCGAGCAAGCCCTCGCCGCGCGCGACGCCCTGCTGGCCACCGACGCCATCGGCTTCGATACCGAATCGAAGCCGACCTTCACCAAGGGCGAGACCTCGACCGGTCCGCACCTGATCCAGTTCGCCACCGATCACCAGGCCTATCTGTTCCAGATCGGCCACAGCACGCCCGCGGCCATCCTCGAGGTGCTGCAGGCGGTGCTGGAAACGCCGGCCTTGCTGAAGCTGGGCTTCGGCCTGTCCGACGACGTCAAGCGCCTGCATGCCAAGCTGGCGATCCGGGCGGCCGGCGTGGTCGACCTGTCGGTGGCGCTGCGCACGCCGGGACAGCGCAACGACCTCGGCGCCAAGACCGCCGTCGCCAAGTTCTTCGGCCAGAAGCTGCAGAAATCCAAGAAGATCTCCACCACCAACTGGGCGCTGCCGCGCCTGAACGACAAGCAGATCCTGTACGCGGCCGACGACGCCCAGGTGGCTTTGCGCGTCTACCGCCACTACATCGCGGCCGGCAACAAGCTGCCGCCGGTGAAAGCGGCAAAACTTCCCCGCCCGCCCAAGCCGCTTTAGCCCTGCGATCTGGTATCCTTGCCGGATAGCTACGACCTCAAGGAATGGCATGTCTACCTCATACGTCGTGCGCGCGTGCGCCGCGCTGGCTTTGGCCGGCTGCGGCCTGCCGTCGCTGGCCGCCGCGCCCGCCACCCTGCCCGACACGCTGGAACAACGCGTGGCCGCCTGCACCGCCTGCCACGCCGTCAAGGAACGCGGCGACGCCTTCTTCCCGCGCATCGCCGGCAAGCCGGCCGGCTATCTGTACAACCAGCTGGTGAATTTCCGCGAAGGCCGGCGCCATTATCCGATGATGACCTATATGGTCGACCACCTGCCGGACGCCTACCTGCGCGAGATCGCCGACTACTACTCGCAGCAGCATCCGCCCTACCCGCCGGCGCAGGCCGGCAGCGGCGCCAGCGCCAGCGAGGCCGCCCTGGCGCGCGGCCAGGCGCTGGTCCAGCATGGCGATCCGGCCAGGAAGATCCCGGCCTGCGTGGCCTGCCACGGCAGCGCGCTGACCGGCGTGGCGCCGGCGATCCCCGGCCTGATCGGCCTGCCCAGCGACTACGTCAACGCCCAGTTCGGCGCATGGAAGAACACGGTGCGCCGCGCCGCCGCGCCGGACTGCATGGCGGAGATCGCCAACCGGCTGTCCGAGACCGACATCGCCGCCGTCTCCGGCTGGCTCAGCAAGCAAACGCCGGACGCCGCCGCCCGCCCCGGCGCCGCCGACAGCATCGCCATGCCCCTGCCGCTGAGCTGCGGCAGCGTGCCAGCACCTTGAGGGTACGCACATGAAGAAAATTATTTATACCGTTATCGCACTGCTGCTGGCCGGCATCCTGTTCGTGCTGTTCAGCGGCTCGGACGACGCGGGACCGGCGCCGACCGTCACCGCAGTCCTGGCGCCGGCCGAGAAGATCGCGCGCGGCGCCTATCTGGCCAAGGCCGGCGACTGCATGGCTTGCCACACCGTGCGCGGCGGCGCGCAATACGCAGGCGGGCGCGCGCTGCAAACGCCGTTCGGCAGCGTCGTCTCGCCCAACATCACCTCCGACAAAGTGAGCGGCATCGGCAGCTGGAGCGCGGACGATTTCTGGCGTGCGCTACACAACGGCAAATCCAAGGATGGCCGCCTGCTCTACCCTGCCTTCCCTTACACCAACTACACCCGCATCACGCGCGACGATGCGGATGTGCTGTACGCCTACTTGCAGTCGGTGCCGGCGGTGGCGCAGGCCAACCGGCCGCATGAGCTGCGCTTCCCGTACAACCAGCAATTCATGCTGGCCGCGTGGCGCGCGCTGTACTTCAAGCCGGCCGTGTTCCGCGCAGACAGCAAGCAATCGGTGGACTGGAATCGGGGCGCCTACCTGGTGCAAGGCCTGGGCCATTGCAGCGCCTGCCACAGCGCGCGCAACACGCTGGGCGCGACCGATGGCGAAGGCTTGTCCGGCGGCCTGATTCCGGTGCTGGGCTGGTATGCGCCCTCGCTCAATGCCGGCGCCGAGGCGGGGCTGGGGGAATGGATGCAGCCGCACATCGCGCAACTGCTGAAGACCGGCGTGTCGCCGCGCGCGACCGTGTTCGGGCCGATGGCGGAAGTGGTGCAGCAAAGCCTGCAACACCTGAGCGACGGCGACATCAACGCCATGGCTGTCTACCTGAAAGCGCTGCCGGGCGACGGCAAGAAATCCGAGTTCGAGCGCGACAAAGGCGCCGAGGCGATGGCCTACCTGTCAGCCGGCGCCAAGCTGTACGAGAAGCACTGCGCGGATTGCCACGGCGCCGGCGGCGCCGGACTGCCGCCCGGCTACCCGCCGCTGGCCGGCAACCGCGCGTTGACGATGGAACAGGCGGTCAACCCGATCCGCATCGTCCTGAACGGCGGCTTCGCGCCAGGCACGGAAGGCAATCCACGTCCCTACGGCATGCCGCCGTTCGGCCACGTGTTGAACGATACCGAAGTGGCGCAGGTCGTATCGTATCTGCGCAGCGCCTGGGGCAACAACGCGCCACCGGTCAACGGCAACGACGTCAATCGTTACCGCGCGATTCCGTTGGATTGATGAAAAGAGGCAGGCATGACGACTGAAAAAGATTTGACCGCTCAACAGCTCTATCACGGCACGCGGGCCGACCTGACAACAGGCGACTTGATCGAGCCTGGCTATTCCTCCAACTACGGCAGCCGGCGCAAGGCCAACCACGTCTACCTGAGCGCGACCCTGGAGGCTGCGACATGGGGCGCGGAACTGGCGCTCGGCGACGCGCCCGGCAGGATCTACATCGTGGAGCCGACCGGCACGATTGCGGATGACCCGAACCTGACCGATAAAAAATTCCCCGGCAATCCAACCAAGTCATACCGCTCGCGCGAGGCGCTGCGGGTCATCGGCGAAGTCAAGGATTGGCAAGGCCACGCGCCCGAAGTGCTCCAGGCGATGAAGGACCACATCGAAAAACTCAGGCTGCAAGGGATTGAGGCGGTCGACGATTGAGTTGGTGCGGTGCCTGCTTGCCGCTTCCTGCGCAGCTTAGCTAACTCCTATCCGCATTGTCGCGCGGACTACTGGTCAGAAAGGCGTCCGCCAATTACCCAACCATCGACACGATGACCATTTTGAGGATTGGTATAAGTAACAAAAATGAAATTCTCGTGCATCAACGATGGGACGAGTTTGTCGCCAGGAACTACAAATACCCCCTTGTTCGCACACGCTTCGCTAGGAGCCGTGAAGAACTGCAATCGCCCCTCCCCTATGACGAATCTTTCCAGATTCTGAAGACGAATTTTCTTCGATTTTGTTTTAACAGCCAAAGCTAATGAACCACATATGTCGGCGGCTTCAAGCTGGCGTATTTCGCCATTCCGCCAGACATAGCTCGCTGCCACGGGAGCCGTAGCAGTAACCGAACTGATGAGGTGAACTACGGGATTTCCCCCGGCGACGCTGGCGCCGCTCAGCTCTGAACATTCGCCGAAGTCTTTGGATACACGAGCAGCACCATTTTCCGCCAAGTCTATAAGGTGGAAAAAGTAGTGACAGTTCAACGCTGGATGCCACGCCCTTACTATGACATATTCATGCCCTGCGCTTGTGGCAATTCGATGAAGTGACGCCCAGTCCGCCTTCAGCGTCAGAATACCTTCGCCTCGATAGCGAATGACCGTGGCGTCAGATGTCGAGTGTGTGTCTATGTTGCCATATCGTGTTTCGAGATGTGCATTTTCCGCTGCGAATGCAGCATTTCCCGGCAAAGTCAGCAGGAGAAAATTTAAAAATAGTCTGAACAGTAGGGATTTCAACGAAACTCACCGATCGCCAGCCCACTCAGTGATGGCGCGACTTCGCTCAGGCTTGCGACCTCATAGGTTGGCATTGCCGCTGATTCATTGAGCAGCCGAGCAGGATTGAACCAGCAGCTTTCGATGCCGTATCGATTCGCGCCGAGAATATCCGCATCCAGCCGGTCGCCGACGATGATCGTCGCGTCCTTGGCGACGGAGGCGGTGGCCATCCTGGCGGCATATTCGAAGAAACGCACATCCGGCTTGGCGTAGCCGCACGCCTCGGACGTGGCGACGAAGGAAATGTGCTCGGCCAGCCCCGAGCTGGCGATGCGACGATTCTGGATAGATTCAACGCCGTTGGTGATGATGCCCACCTCGCCAATCGCGGATAGCGTCTCGCAAATCAGTTTGGCGCCATCGATGAGGACCACGGTATCCGGCAGCGACTCAAGATAAAGGCTGCTTGCCAGCTCCGGGTCGAGCTCGATACCGTTCGCCTCGAAGGTCTTGCGAAAGCGCTCCACCTTCAAAAAATCCTTGGTGACAGCGCCCGTCTCGAAGCGCCGCCACAGTTCCACATTGATCGCCTGGTATTGGTGGAAAATCCCATCCACGCCATCGTGCAACCCCAGTTCCCGCATGGTGCGGACGAAAGAAAGCTTTTCGGACGCTTTAAAATCCAACAGCGTATCGTCCAAGTCAAAAAGGAATAATTTGTGCTTCATAACTTCTCAGTAAAATTGTGCGTCAAGCCGAGGCGAGCTCGCTGACCATCACGTAATAGCCATCAAGGTCGCGCAGCGCGAATTCCCTGGTACCTGTGGCCGGGTTCAGATGCGGCTCCTCCGCCAGCCCGGCGGCCAGCCCGCGTGCGCGCAGCAGCGCCTCATCGAAGTCATCCACCCGGAAGAACAGCAGCAAGCCATTGCCAGGCTGCGCATGTTCAGGACTGGTCAGTGTCGGATGATCGTGGGCGCCCCACTGATGAAGGCATAGCAGGACCGTTCCATCAACATCCACCAGCTGCCCGAAATACTCGTGCGCGGGAGCTGTCGCCGCTTGACCAAACAGCGACTGGTACCACTGAAAACTTCGGGCGACATCGGCAACGCCAATGATGGTCCATGTCCGTTTCATGTCGCCCTCCCAAGAATCTGCTAGTAGTGTTCAGCGAAACCGATGCGGTCGGTCGTCGCGTTGCGCGCGTCTTCCACGCTGACCTTGCCTGCGGCCAGCAGCGCGCGCAGCGAGGCGTTCATCGTGTGGCAGCCCTCGCCCGGCTTGTTTTCCATCCAGTTGCGCAGCGCCGACACCTGGCCGGTGGCGATCATGGCCACCACGTCCGGGTTCGAGGTCAGGCACTCGGTCGCCAGGTGGTAGCGGTCGCCTTCCACCGACGGCAGCAGCGCCTGGCACAGCACGCCGCGCAGCGCATGCGCCAGCGCCTGCGACTGCGGCTCGGCGTTGCCCAGCAGGCGCACCATCTTCTGCAAGCCCAGCTCGGTCGAGCGCGCGTGCAGCGAGGCCAGCACCAGCGGGCCCGATTCGGCCAGCGCCAGCGCTTCCTGCGCCGTCTGGGCGTCGCGGATCTCGCCGATGACGATCACGTCCGGCCGCTCGCGCAGCGCGTCCAGCGCGCCCAGGTAGAAGCTCTCGACGTCGCCGTCGAAGCCCACTTCGCGCTGGGTGATGACGCACTGGCGCTGCGGGATCAGCGTCTCCACCGGATCTTCAATCGTGATGATGTGGCCGGAACGGTGCTTGTTGATCTCGTCGAGCATGGCGGCGATGGTGGTCGACTTGCCCTGGCAGGTGTCGCCGATGATCAGCACCAGCCCGCTGGTGAGCTTGGCGAAGTTCTGCTCGGCCTGGCGCAGGCCCAGCTGGCTGAGCACCATCGGCTCCTTCGGGAAGCGGCGGATCACACAGCCCAGCCGCTTCTTGCCCTGGAAGCTGAAGCAGTTGGCGCGGATGCGCGCCGTATGCAGGTCCACCGCGCGGTCGAAGGCGCGGTCCTGGATGCGTTCGGACCAGTTCGGCTCGACCACCTCGAAGAACTCTTGCAGTTCCTCGCGCGTGATCGGCGAATCGGTCACCGCCACCAGCCCTTTCGGCTGGCGCAGCAACAGCGGACTGTTCTGATGGATCAGGATGTCGCTGAAGATCAGCTTGGAATTCAGCAGATGCAGGATCTGCTCGACTAGCGTGCCGAAGACCGGGTGGTCTTCGTTTTCGATGTAAGTCAGGGTGCGAATTTGCGACGACTGGTAATTTTCCATCTGTACTCTGATCTCCGTGGGGTCGGTGTTGCTCCGCGAACGATTATAAGAGAAAAATTGCAGCATCGAAATTTTTTCAGCTGCGGACCTTCGGATATTTGAAGCCGGTGCGCAAGTCCATGCTGTAGCGTTGTTTGCCCTCGGTGACCACCACGTGGTCGGGCGGTTCCTCGCCGGCCAGCGCGCGGTAGAAGATCGGCAAGCCCTCGCCCTTGCGGATCAGGTCGTCGCAGCGTTCGTAGACATTCGGACAACCGGTTTCCGCCAGCAGCGCCTGCACGATGGCTATTTTCCAGGCTTCGACGCCGGCCGACTGGAACTGGCAGATCAAATAGCCCTTGACGCCGCCCCAGCTGTCGACCAGCAGGCCGGACAGGCCGTCCTCGTCGCCGCGCACCACCGGCACCAGGTCGTTGGGGCCGGCCGCGCGCACGCTGGCGGCGCGCTTGGCGATGGCGGCCTTGACGCGGCGCTTGATCAGCGCGTGGTCGACCGGCTCGTCTTCCTTGTAGGTCCAGATGCGGGCGCAGATCTGCGACTTGGCGTTGTAGGCGGCGCGGCCGATGAACTGGCGCGACGAGGTCTGCACCGTGGCGGTGGCGCCCGGCTTGTTCTTTTCCTGCGGCTTGCCCTCGATTTTTTCTACCGCGGAGGCATAGATCCAGGGGTCGCCGGCCAGCAGGCTCTTTTCCTTGCCCTGTTTGATGGTGATGATAAGCATGTAAGTCCAATAAGTGCTGCGTTGCAGCGTACGGTGTTGCGGGATAGCCCGAATGATACCTCATGCCGGCCCCGCCACCGCCGCCGGACGCGGTCTGTTCCCCGGCTGCTGCATTCTGTGCCGCGCTGGCTGCACTCTGTCGCAGCCGGGTTTCGTGCGCGGGAGCGAGTCCGTAGTATCCAACCTCAAGAGCCGTACCCACAATCAAGAGGAGATCATCATGGCAAATCCATCCGTCCGTAGCGCGCTGCGCACCCTGTTCCTGGCCGCCGGCCTGCTGGCCGTCGCCGCGCCGGTCGGCGTGGCCGTGGCCGGTCCGCTCAGCTGGTTCCATGGCGAGCGCGTGCAGGGCAGCGGCAAGATCGTCAAGCAGAACCGCGAGATCGGCCATTTCACCTCGCTGGCGACCAGTCTCGGCGGCAATGTCGAGCTCCGCATCGGCAACACCGAAGGCATCAGCATCGAGACCGACGACAATCTGCAGGCGCTGATCGAGACCGTGGTCGACAACGGCACGCTGCGCATCCGACCGACGCGCAAGGACGTCAATCTGGAGTCGCATACGATGAAGATCGTGGTGCAGGCGCGTTCGATCGAGAAAATCGCCGTGGCCGGTTCCGGCTCGGTCGAGGCCGAGAAGCTGCACGGCGAGAGCCTGACGTTTGATGTGGGCGGTTCCGGCTCGATCAATGTGCGCAACCTGGAGAGCGAATCGGTGGCGATCGCGCTGGGCGGCAGCGGCAACCTGAAGGCCAGCGGCAACGTCGAGCGTTTGCAGGTGTCGATCGGCGGCTCGGGAAGGGTGCAGGCCGGGCAGCTGGCGGCGCGCGACGTCACGGTCAGCATCGGCGGCTCGGGCCAGGCGACGGTGTGGGCCAAGCAGACGCTGAACCTGAGCGTGGCCGGTTCGGGCGACATCACCTACTACGGCGATCCGCAGCTGAGCAAGAGCGTGATGGGTTCGGGCACCATCAAGCGGCTCGGTGGCTCGCCGCAGTAACAGCTCATTCTAGCTCAGTCAAATATCTCGTTGGGTTCGGCGCCTGTCATCAATTGCCGGACCCAGTCACTCAATTCGAAAAGTTCGGCTAGGGCAATCGTTTTATAGGTTTCCCGTGGAAGATCTACACCGGATTTCTCAAGTAGCCAGTACAGCATCTCTACCAGCACTTGTCGGCCCTCCAGACTGCCTTCGTAATATCCCTTCATCCGGCCAGTGTATAGCGCATCATGCATTCCGCTGTATCGGGCGCTCCTCAACTCCTCGTGCAGTATCTTTTTCTCTCTATCCTGAAGCCCAAACTTCTTGGCGATCTTTTCGCTGCTTTCTCTAATGCGCTCGTTTTCCTCGTGATCCCAGAGTTCTTCCACCGTTTTAAATTGTTTGTCAGACGGCATGACTCTTACCTCCTCGAAGCGGCTCCCAAAATCCATCCTAGTCGCAGGGAATTCCGACTGCAAGGTCGACAGATTCCAACGCGTCAAACCAACGCGTCGCTACGGGTATTCACCCAAAAAATTGTAGCGCCCGCTTGAAGACGCGGGTACGCTAGGCGGGCGCCGTTTGGCCCGCATCAATCCTACGCGTCTAAGAAACTCACATAAGGAGATCCGCTTGAACGTTATCGCCATGTCCGTCCGCCGCGCCTTTGCGCTGCCGCTGTTGCTGCTGGCCTGCTCCGCCGCCTCCGCCGCCCCGCCCGCCGTCACCGCCATCAAGGCCGCCCACATGCTCGACGTGCGCAGCGGCGCGCTGGTCGACAACGCCGTGGTGCTGGTCAGCGGCGAACGCATCACCGCCGCCGGCAGCAAGCTGGCGATCCCGGACGGCGCCCAGGTCATCGACCTCGGCAACAAGACCCTGCTGCCCGGCCTGATCGACATGCATACCCACCTGTCCATGGATCCGCAGGATTCCGGCTACGCCATCGTCGCCAAATCGGTGCCGCGCGTGACGCTGACCGGCGCCAAGAACGCCCGACTGACGCTGCAGGCCGGCTTCACCACCGTGCGCGACGTCGGCGCCGACGCCTATACCGACATCGGCCTGCGCGACGCCATCAACGACGGCGACGTGCCCGGCCCGCGCATGGCCGCCTCCGGCCCGGCGCTGAGCATCACCGGCGGCCACTGCGACGACACCATGCACGCCCCCGAATACAAGATCACCAGCCTCGGCGTGGCCGACGGCGTCGCCGAAGCGCTCAAGGTCACGCGCCGCAACATCAAGTACGGCGCCGACGTCATCAAGATCTGCGCCACCGGCGGCGTGCTGTCCTTCGGCGACGATCCGCGCACCTCGCAATACACGCTGGAAGAATTGAAGGCCATCGTCAGCGACGCCCACCGCCTCGGCCGCAAAGCCGCCGCCCACGCGCACGGCGGCGACGGCATCAAGCTGGCGGTGCTGGCCGGCATCGACTCGATCGAGCACGGTTCCTACATCGACGATGAAGGCATCAAGCTGATGAAGGAACACAAGACCTGGCTGGTGCCGACGGTCTACCTGGGCGACTGGCTGATCGACAACGCCGAGGCCATCAAGCTGCCGCCGCCGCTGCTGGAAAAAGCCAAGGTGGTGTTGCCGACCGCGCGCCTGAACATCGCCCGCGCCATCAAGGCCGGCGTGCCGGTCGCCTTCGGCACCGACGCCGGCGTTTATCCGCACGGCCTGAACGCGCGCGAGTTCGGCACGCTGGTCAAGCTGGGCATGACGCCGATCCAGGCGATCCGCGCGGCCACGCTCAACGCCAGCGAGCTGCTGGGCTGGACCGACAAGGTGGGCACGATCGAAGCCGGCAAGTTCGCCGACCTGATCGCGGTCGACGGCGAGCCGCTGAAAGATGTGAAGACGCTGGAAAGCGTCCAGTGGGTGATGAAGGGCGGCGCGGTGGTGAAGTAAAACCGCGCGGCCCCAGGTCAATGCTGGTGCTGCGCCGTGCCGGCCGGCGCCGGCAACACTTCCAGCACCGGCGCCGGCGCCTTCAGTTTGACGGTGCTGTCGGCTGGAATCTCATCCCAGGCCACGTTGACCTTGTCGCACTGCTGCACGATGCGGAAGTACAGCTTGCCCGGCTGCGCGCTCAGCTTGACCTGCACCACGAACTCGTCGAAATAAGCGTCCGGCAGCGGGCCGCCCTTCCAGCTGATCTCCTGCACGCCGCCGTTGGCGCCGACGTTGATCTTCCAGCCCGCCTTGGGCATCGGCTTGGCACTGGTGGCGCCTTCGGGCAGCGACACGGTCAAGCCCGTGGTGGCGCTGCCGTCGCAACCGTGGCCGACGCGAAAGGTCAGCTTCTGGAAACTGCCGGCCAGGCCGGTGGTTTGTTCCAGCGTTACGTGCGCCTGCGCCGCAGGCGCCAGCATCGCAGCAGAGAAAGCCAGCGCCAGCATGGTGGAAGTCGTTTTCATCACTGCCCTTTCGGTGGTGTGTACGTCAGCGGTTTGACCGTCACGTCGACGACGACGGTTTCGGTCGGCTTGCCCTTCTTACGGATCACCAGCGTGACCGGCACGGTCTCGCCTTGCTTCAATTGCCGCTTCAAATCCATCAGCATCACATGATAGCCGCCGGACGCCAGGTCGACGTTCTGCCCGGCCGGCAAGTCCAGCGACGGCACGGCGTGCATCTTCATCATCTGGCCGTCCATCTCCATGTGATGGATCTCCGCCACGCCCGCCACGTCGGAGCGCACTTCCACCAGCTGCCCGCCCTGTTTGGACTTGAGCTGCATGAACACGCCGGTCGACTTGGCCGACGGCACGGTGGCGCGTATCCAAGCGTCGCGTACTTCGACCTGGGCCAGGGCCAGCGGGCTGGCGGCCGCCAGCAGCAATGCGGTGAGGATTTTTTTCATCTAGCGATTATATCAACGCTCGCCCTTGAAGGTCTCGCGGCCGACTTCAACCGTGGTGACGCCGTCGGTCAGCCAGATCTGGCCGTCCTGGATCGTGCATTGCAGCTGCATGCTGCGCTGGGCCATCTTGGACAGCTGCTCGGCGGCGTCGGCGTCGAGGTTGATCACGGTCAGGTTCTTGCAGCGCTCGACCTTGTTGGCCAGCGCCTTCCACCAGATGTGGCTGGTGGCGGCGTAGCTGTAGACGACAACGTGCTCCGAACGGCCGCTGGCCTTCAGGATCACCTTCTCGTCCGGCTGCCCCACTTCGATCCACAACTGGATCGCGCCGGTCAGGTCCTTCTGCCACAGGTCCGGCTCTTCGACGTCGAACAGGCCCTTGGTGAAGGTCAGCGCTTCGTTGGCATGGATCGCGAAGGCGATCAGGCGCACCATCATGCGCTCGTCGGTTTCGGACGGGTGGCGCGCCAGGGTCAGCGACTGGGTCTCGTAGAAATTGCGGTCCATGTCCGCGATCTGCAAGTCGGCTTTGTAAATTGTTGCTTTGAGGGCCATCGGTGAATCTCTTCGTTTCTATTTTATTCAGTTATTTGAACACGACAGTCTTGTCGCCGTTCTGCAAAATGCGGTGTTCGACAAACCATTTGACGGCGCGCGCCAGCACCACACACTCGACGTCGCGGCCGATGGCCGACAGCGTGTCCGCGTCCATCGAATGGTCGACGCGCTCGACGTCCTGCTCGATGATCGGACCTTCGTCCAGGTCGCCGGTGACGAAGTGCGCGGTCGCGCCGATCAGCTTGACGCCGCGGTGGTGCGCCTGCGCATACGGCTTGGCGCCCTTGAAGCTCGGCAGGAAGGAATGGTGAATATTGATCGCCTTCCCCTTCAACGCCGTGCACAGGCCGGGCGACAGGATCTGCATGTAGCGCGCCAGCACCACCAGGTCGACGCTGTGCGAGTTCATCAGTTCGATGATCTTGGACTCTTGCGCCAGCTTGGCTTCCTGCGACGCACCGGCCGCCAGCGGCAGGTGGTGGAACGGAATATTGTAGCTGGCCGCCAGCTGGTAAAAGTCCATGTGGTTGGACACGATGGCAGGAATTTCCACCGGCAGCAAGCCGCTCTTGTAGCGGAACAGCAAATCGTTGAGGCAATGGCCGATCTTCGACACCATCAGCATCACGCGCGGCTTGTAGTGGGCGTCGCGCAGTTCCCAGTCCAGCTTCATCTCCGCGCCCAGCAAGCCGAAATCGGCGCGCAGCAGGTCGTCGTTGACGTTGCGGTCTTCCAGCGCGAAGTGCACGCGCATGAAGAACAGCTTCGACTCGCTATCGCCGAACTGGGCCGAGTCGATGATGTTGCAGCCGTGGTCGGCCAGGAAGCCCGACACGCGATGAACAATACCGCGCTGGTCCAGGCAAGAGAGTGTCAAAATGTATTCGGGATTGCTCATATCCACCATCGTTATAGGTCTAACAAGGCCGGTATTGTCGCACGGCTGGGCGCAGACCGTAAAAATAGCACGATCGTTCAATTTGCGGTATATTCATCGTCACACTCCACTTTGAGGATACAAAAATGACTATCAACGAGACAAATCTTCAATTCCGCCTGGCGGCCCGTCCGGTCGGCATGGTCAAGGACAGCGACTGGCAGCAAGTCAGCGAACCGGTGCGCGAGCCGGCCGACGGCGAAGTCGTGGTCAAAGTGCTGTACCTGTCGCTCGATCCGGCCATGCGCGGCTGGATGAACGAAGGCAAATCCTACATCCCGCCGGTCGGCATCGGCGAGGTGATGCGCGCCGGCGGCGTCGGCGTGGTGGTGGCGTCGAAATCGCCCGACTTCGCGGTCGGCGACCATGTGCAGGGCGGCACCGGCGTGCAGCGCTACTGGGTCGGCCCGGCCGGCGACAAGCGCCACGGCTTCCGCAAGGTCGACGCCAAGCTGGCGCCGTTGCCCACCTACCTCAACACACTGGGCATGCCCGGCATGACGGCCTACTTCGGCCTGATCGAATCGGGCCAGCCCAAGGCCGGCGAGACGGTGGTGGTGTCGGGCGCGGCCGGCGCGGTCGGCCAGACCGTCGGCCAGGTGGCCAAGCAGCTGGGCTGCCGCGTGGTCGGCATCGCCGGCGGCAAGGACAAGTGCGATTTCGTGGTCAATCAACTGGGCTTCGACGCCTGCATCGACTACAAGGGCGGCTCGGTCAAGGACGGCCTGAAGGAACACTGCCCGAACGGCGTCGACGTTTACTTCGACAACGTCGGCGGCGACATCCTCGACACCGTGCTGACCCGCATCAACATGAAGGCGCGCATCGTCATCTGCGGCGCCATCTCGCAGTACAACAACACCACGCCCGTCAAAGGCCCGGCCAACTACATGTCATTGCTGGTGAACCGCGCGCGCATGGAAGGCATCGTCGTGTTCGACTACGCCGAGCGCTACCACCTGGGCATCGCCGCGCTGGGCCAGTGGATGAAGGAAGGCAAGGTCAAGAGCAAGGAAGACATCGTGCAAGGCCTGGAGCACTTCCCGCAAGCACTGAACATGCTGTTCGAAGGGAAGAACTTCGGCAAGCTGGTGCTGCAAGTGGCCGCCGAATAAATTCGGGGAACTTTATTAGCGTTGGCCGCGTCTATCCTTCGGCTGCACACACCGCCGGGCCGCAAGCCCGGCGTTTTTCATTGAAGGACCACGACGAGGACGCATCATGTTCCCCCAAACCATCCCACCCGCGATCAAATCGCACATCGACATCCTGATCACGCTGACCACCGACATGACCCAGCGCACGCTGGAAGCCCTGCAAAGCCTGAGCGAACTGAACATGCAGCTGAACCGCGACCTGATCACCGAGTTCGGCGCCAACACCCAACGGGTGATGGCCAGCAAGGACGCGGCGCAACTGGGTGCCGCCGTCGGCGCCCAGCTGACGCCAGGCTGGGGCGCGCTGCAAAACTACCAGCAACATTTGGTCGAGATCCTCAGCCGTGCCAATTCCAGCCTGGCGCAAACCGCCGCCACCCACATGCCGGCCGTACGCCGCGCCGCCACCGACGTCGCCGAGGAAATCATGCACCAGGCCTCGGAACAGACCGCGCGCACCGCCGAGCAGATGTCCAAATACCAGATGGCCAGCGAACTGCGCCATTAATCGCCTTCTTTATGGAACTTTCGTCAACGTTGAATCTCTAACCATGCAGAGCAGCCGGCTTCAGGGCTGGCGGCTCGGGGAACCCTGACGACATTTCATAACACTCATGAGGAGGTCTTATGGCCAGTAATTCAGGTAACGATCAAACCAAGCCGAAAGGCACGGCCAAACGCGGCTTTGCGGCAATGGACGAAGCAACCCAACGCGCCATTGCCAGCAAGGGCGGACAGGCGGCCCACCAAAAAGGCACGGCCCATGAATTCGATTCGGAAGAAGCGCGCCGGGCCGGCCAGAAAGGCGGCGAGGCGGTCAGCCGCGACCGCGAACACATGGCGCAGATCGGCCGCAAAGGTGGGGAAAGCCGGCAGTCCGCGGCCCGCGCCAACGCCGAGAAAAACGCCGCCAACGGCACGCGCGGCGCCGCGTCCGAACAATCTTCCAAGGGAGGCAGCCAGCAAGGCGGCAAAGTCGCCGAGCGCTAAACCAAATGGCGCGACGGCAGGCAGGCGGGCGCGGCGGCGCCCTTCCGCCTAGGCCTCCAGCGCTTGCTGCAAGCGCAGCAGCATGGAGGCATGGGCACCGGGCGCCGCGGCGGCCATGCTGAGCGCACCCAGGCCGTAGGGTTTGCCATCGACCTGGGTCGTCTGGCCGCCGGCCTCGCGCACCAGCAGCGCGCCGCCGATGCAATGGAAGCCGTCATCGCCGAATTGCCAGTAGCCGTCGAGGCGGCCGCATGCGACATAAGCCAGTTGCAGCGAGCTCGCGCCCGGGCTGCGCACCGCCGCCACGTCGGGCAACATGACGCTCAGCGCGGCGCCGGCCTGGCGCACCGCGCGCCGGTCGCGGCCGGCAAACGGCGGCTGGCTGGTGGCGACGATGCCCTGGTAATGGCTGGCGCGGCCGTTCACGCGGATGCGCTCGCCGTTGCGATAGGCGCCGTGGCCCCAGACCGCATGGAACAGCTCGTCATGCACGGCGTCGAAGATGGCGCAGAATACCGGCACGCCCTCGCGCATCAGCGTCAGTGACATGGACCAGCTCGGTATCGCGCGCAGGAACTGCGCCGCGCCGTCGATGGCGTCGCAAATCCAGTACTCGCCGCGTTCGGCCAGGGCGGCCGTTTCCGCATCCTCGGCCACGGTGTCGCCCAGCTCGTCCTCCAGCCAGCCGATGGCGGGATAGCGCCGGCCCAGGGCCCGCTTCAGCCCGGCGTTGGCGGCGCCGGCTATGCGCCGGAACGCCGTCATCATCTCGTCCACTTCCATCAGCGGCTCATGGCGCCAAAAGGTTGCGCACAGACCGGCGCCAGCCTCGCGCAGCAGCGCCAGCACTTCTTCCGTATCGATTGCAGTCATGCCGATTCCTTGCTATAAACTAAAGTCCTAGATTGCCAGAGAACTCAACTCCTGACTAACTGGCGACAGACAAGTAATATCGCAATCGGGCCAAAATATGGGTAGCAACTACTATGGCGACAAGCGGCTGACGGACGAGATGCCGATCATGGTGGCCGCGCAGCACGCCGACCACGCCACCAGCAACATCAAGCATGCGCATCACCACCCGGAAGGCCAGCTCTACATTCCGCTGCAAGGCGTGATCGTGGTCGAGGCCGGCGACGTGCGGCAAGTGCTGCCGCGCGGCCGGCTGGGCTGGATACCGCCGAACATGCCGCACGGCGCCACCGCCTACGCCAGCACCTTCAAGCCGGGCCTGGCCGGCTACACCATCCATCTGGCGCCCTCGCTGTGCGCCGAGCTGCCGCCGCGATCGCGGGTGATGCGCATGTCGCCGCTGGCGGCGTCGCTGTTGGAGCGCATGGTCGCCTGGCCCGGCGGCATGCCGGCCGACGCCGCCGGACGGCGGCTGATGACGGTGTTCCTGGACGAAGTCCGCGCGGCCGACGAAGAGCCGCTGCACCTGACCATGCCCAGCCATCCGCGCCTGCAGGCGATGGCGGCGGCGATCGCCGACAATCCGGCCGACGAGACCGACCTCGACGAATGGGCCGCCAAACTGGGCTGGTCGCGCCGCAGCCTGACGCGCCACTTCCGCCACCAGACCGGCATGTCGCTGGTCGAGTGGCGCCAGGTGGCGCGGCTGCAAAAGGGCATGGAGTTGCTGAACAGCGGCGCCTCGGTGACGACGGTGGCGCTCAGCCTGGGTTACGACAGCGTCAGCAGCTTCATCGCGCTGTTCCGCCGCATCCTGGGCGTCACGCCGGCGCGCTTCGCCCAGTTCGATACGTGATCAGGCCGGCGTGCCGAGGATGACGCTGGAGGCCTTGAAGATGGCGGTGGCGGCCATGCCGACCTCCAGCGCCAGCGTTTCGCCGCTGTCGCGGGTGACGATGGCGGCGATCGCGCCGCCGCCCGGCAGCTCGATGCTGACCTCGGTGTTGACGGCGCCCACCTGCACCCGCGTGATCTTGCCGCTCAGGCGGTTGCGCGCGGAGAATTTGGCCCCGCCCATGTCCGTCACCACGATCACCGCCGAGGCCTTGATCAGCGCGAAGGCTTCGGCGCCGATGACCAGGCTCAGGCTGTCGCAACTGTCGCGCGTGATGGTGGCGACGATGTGCTCGCCGCCGACGATTTCCAGCGTCACCTCGTCGTTCACCGCGCCCTCCTTCAACGCCACCACTATGCCGCTGAACTGATTGCGCGCGCTGGTCTTCATCTTCATCCTTTGTAACAGCAAAAAATCGTCGGCCAGCGCGTGCGACTGGCTGCTCAGATGCGCCACGAACTTGCGGTGCTCCTCGTCGATTTTACGGAAATTCTGCACCAGCTGCGCGCCGCGCGTGGTCAGCCGTGTGCCGCCGCCGCCCTTGCCGCCCGCCACGCGTTCCAGCAGCGGCTCGCCGGCCAGGTTGTTCATCGCCTCGATGGCGTCCCATGCGCCCTTGTAGCTCATGCCGACCACCTTGGCCGCGGCCGTGATCGAGCCCTGTTCGGCGATGGCCGCCAGCAGCGCCATCCGGTCCTGCCCGCCCAGCTTCTGGCCGCCGACGGTCAGCCATACATTGCCCTGCAATGCCATTGCGTGTTCTTCAGGCTTCATCGCGCTCCACTAGCTCCAGGTCCTTGACGTCGGCCATGCTACCATTTTCCATGCGCAGCACATGCTCGCCGAAAGCGCGCACATCCTCGGGATCATGGGTGATCAGTATCATCGGAATGTCGAGGCGGCGTTGCAGCGCGTCCAATTCGGCGCGCATGCGCTCGCGCAGGCCGGGGTCGAGCGCGGCGAACGGCTCGTCCAGCAGCAACGCCGCCGGCTCCGGCGCCAGCGCGCGCGCCAGCGCCACCCGCTGCCGCTGGCCGCCGGACAGTTGATGCGGAAACTGCTGCGCCACATGCTCCAGCTCGAACGCCTGCAGCCAGTAGCGGACCGCCGCGCCATCCACGCCGGCCAGCGGATTGCGCCAGCCGCGCTGCAAGCCGAAGGCGATGTTCTGCCGCACATTCAGATGCGGGAACAGCGCGTAATCCTGGAACAGATAGGCCAGCTGCCGCCGCTGCGCCGGCAGGTCGATACCGTTGCCGCTGTCGAACAGGCTGCGGCCGGCCACCTCGATGTGGCCGCTGTCTGGCGTCATCAATCCGGCCACCGCCTTCAGCAGCAAGCTCTTGCCCGCGCCCGACGGGCCGTAGACGACGATGCGCCGGCTGTCCGACGCCAGCCGCGCGCGCAACTCGAACGTGCGCGCGCCGGAACGCAGGGTCTTGGCGATGTCGATATTGATTTGCATGGTCAGGCCTGCGGATTGCGGTTGGGCGTCAGTTTGTTCGCCGCGATCAGCACCACGATGCAGACCACGGAAGTGATGATCACCAGCAGGTTGGCGCTGTCGTCCTGTCCGGCCTGCACGGCTTCGTACACGGCGATCGACAGCGTCTGCGTCTTGCCGGGGATGCTGCCGGCCACCATCAGCGTCGCGCCGAACTCGCCCATCGAGCGCGCGAACGCCAGCAAGGTGCCGCCCAGCACGCCGCGCCAGGCCAGCGGCAAGGTCACGCGCAGGAACACGCCGAACGGCGCTATGCCCAGCACCCTGGCGGCCTGCTCCAGCTGCGTGTCGACCGTTTCAAACGCCGCCCGCGCGCCCTTGAGCACCAGCGGAAACGCCACCACGGCCGCCGCGATCACCGCCGCCTGCCAGGTGAAAATCAGGTTGATGCCGAACGCCTGCTGCAACCACGCGCCGAGCACGCCGTGGCGGCCGATCAGCACCAGCAGGTAATAGCCGAGCACGGTGGGCGGCATCACCATCGGCAAGGTCAGCAGCGCATCCAGCAGCTCGCGCCCCGGAAAGCGCTTGCGCGCCAGCAGATAGCCCAGCGCCACGCCGAACACCAGGTCCACCAAGGTCGCCCAGCACGCCACCTTCAGCGACAGTCGCAGCGCGATCCAGGCCGGCTCGGCGAGCAGCACGTCCACCGCTTACGGACGGCCGAAACCGTACTTGGCCAAAATCGCCTGGCCGCTGGACGAGCGCACGTAATCGGCGAACTGCTGGCCGGCGGCGGCCTGCGGGCCGGCCGCGATCACCGCGATCGGGTAGCTGACCGGGGTTTCGGTCGCCACCGTGGCGACCACCTTGACCTTGTCCTTCATCACGGCGGCGTCGGTGGCGTAGACGAAGCCGGCATCGACTTCGCCGCGCGCCACGTAATCCAGGCTCTGGCGCACCGAGGCGCCGAAGATGGCCTTGGGCTCGACGGCGGCCCACAGCCTGGCCTGCTCCAGCGCGTGTCTGGTGTAGCGGCCCACCGGCACGCTGGCCGGGTTGCCCATCGTCACGCGGGTGACGGCGGCCTGCTGCAAGTCGGCGATGCCCTTGATCGGCAAGCTGGCGCTCAGTGGCGTGATCAGCACCAGGCTGTTGCTGGCGAAATTCTTGCGGCTGCCGGCGGCCAGCAACTTCAGGCTGTCGGCCTTGTCCATCGCATCCTGGTCGGCGGAGGCGAACACGTCGACCGGCGCGCCCTTGGCGATCTGCTGCACCAGCGGATCGGAGGCGGCGAAATTGAACAGCACCTTGTCGCCCGCATGCTCTTTCTCGTAGGCGGCGCCGATTTCCTTGAACGCATTGGTCAGGCTGGCCGCGGCCGACACCGTGATATCGGTCGCCGACGCCGACGCGCCCGCCGCCGCCAACACCAGCGCCACCCCAAGTTTCAATGCATGCATCGTTTTTTCCTTTAAGTAATAGAATCGCAATAAACCCGATTATATAGCGATACAGGGGATGCTGCGCTATGCAGAAATGACTATACGGACTATGGTGACGGCAGCGGCGAACTCGGTTACTGTTACAGCCATCGAAGCTGCTTCACTGCCAACGCGTGGAGGCCTGACGTGCGGTGCACATTTCGGAGTTCCCGTATTGCCGGGCTGCTGGCCGCCGGGCTGCTACTGGCCGGCCCGGCACGGGCCGGCGACAGCATGACCTGGCTGATGCCGGACTTCCCGCCCATCGGCATCCCGGTCCACGGCCAACCAACCGACGGCATGGCCGACCAGCTGGTCAAATACATCGTCGCCAGGTGGCCGGAAGCGCGCCACCGCTTCCTGTACGCCAACCCCAACCGCGTCTGGTCCATGCTCGCCTCGGGCGAACAGGTGTGCTTTACCGGCGCCTTGCGCACGCCGGAACGCGAACGGTTTGCCTATTTTCGCAATACCTACCTGCTGCCGCCGCCACAACTGATCATCCGGCCCGAGGTGCTGGCCGCCATCACGCTCAATGCCAGGGGCGAGGCCGAGCCGGGCCCCTTGATGAACAACGCCGCCTTGCACGGCCTGGTGATCGAAAAACGGGCGTATGGCCATGCCGTCGATACGCTGCTGGCGCGGCCCGTCGCCAGTCCCAATATCAAGCGCCTGGCCGCCAGCAACTACGGCAAGACCATCTTCACGATGATGACGTTGAATCGCGGCGACTACACGATCGACTACGATTTCGTCCTGGCCCATGCGGCGTCGACGGACACCCAGCTGGCCAGGCTCAAGGCGATCCCGCTGGCCGGCGCCGATGCCTTGATCGTCGGCGGCATCGCCTGTCCGCGCACGGCATGGGGCCGGGCCACCGTCGAGAAAATCGACGCCCTGCTGGCCTCGCACGAAGGCTCGTCGGTCTTGCTGCAGGCGCAGGCGCGCTGGATCAGCAAGGCATCCGCGCTGCGCTATGACGAGCCGATGAAGGAGTTTTTCCGGCGCCTGGAAACGCCGCAAAAATACGACCAGCCGTGATGGCGTGTGGTACATTCACGCCTCGATTCCTTCCAGCCGTGCCCAACATGTCCTCCCTGAAGTACCTCAGCGCCTATTCCGAGCAAACCCAGCAGCAAGTATCGCAACTCCTGGCCCAGAACCGCCTGGGCGAAGTGCTGCTCAAACGCTACAGCAAGGCGCACGAGCTGCGCACCGACAAGGCACTCTACCAGTATGTGCAAGATTTGAAAAATGAACATTTGCGCAACGCCGAGCCGATCAACAAGGTCGAGTACGACAACAAGATCCACGTCATCAATCACGCGCTGGGCCTGCACACGTCCATCTCACGGGTTCAGGGCGGCAAGCTGAAAGCCAAGCACGAAATCCGCGTGGCGACCCTGTTCAAGGAAGTGCCGATTGAATTCCTGCGCATGATAGCCGTGCACGAGCTGGCGCACATCAAAGAGAAGCAGCACGACAAAGCCTTCTACAAGCTGTGCACCTACATGGAACCGAATTATCACCAGTATGAATTCGACTTGCGCCTGTACCTCACGGAACTTGAGGCGTCGGGCAAGCGCCTGTGGAGCCAGGCGGCGTAAGCAGCGGCCGTATCTCCACCCCGTCCATCGCGTAACGGGCATACAGGAAGTCGCGGATGCCGACGACCTGGCCAGCGGCAAATTCAAGCGCCACGAAATACGCTGGCGCATCGAGCGACACCTCGCGATCGAACACCAGCATCGCGGCGCGCCCCTCCACCAGGGCCGCCGCAAACGCCCATCGCACGGCGGCCGCGTAGGCGCCGTAGTAGTCGCCGACCTCGCTCTTGCCGTTGCGGCGCAGCTTGCTCACCAGCTCAAGTCGGACGTCTTCGGCCAGCATCGCGCGCACGCTGTCGAAATCGCCGGCCTTGAAGCCGTCCACATAGGCAGTCAGGCGGGCGCCGAGCGCAGCATCGAAACCGGGCAAGGCCGGCTCGGCGGGTTCGCCCGCCACCGCGCGCAGCCGTTCACGCCCCCGCTGCAAGGCCGATTTGACGGCCGCTTCGCTGGCGCCGGTGATCGCCGCCGCCTCGCCCAGCGAGTGGCCCAGCACATCCTTCAAGATCACCGCGCTGCGCTGCAAGGCCGGCAGCCGCATGAAGCTGCGCAGGCAGGTCGCGGCAATCTCGGGGTCGGGCGCATCGGGGGACGCCAATGAGGCAAGCGCATCTTCCTCCTCCATCGGCGGCACGCGCGCACGCTGCCGCAGAAAATCGAGCGCGGCGTTGTGGGCGATCCGGTACAGCCAAGCCTGGGGATGATCCAGCCCGCCAAACGATGCGCGCGCCGCGCATGCCTTCGCCAGCGCTTCCTGGACGATGTCTTCGCCGTCGATCACCGATCCGCTCATGCGGGCGCAATAGCGGTGCAGCCTGGGCCGCATCTCGCCGAGCAGTTCTTCAAATTCCGGCATGGCATCGTCCTTGGTGAATGATATCGGGCTGTTCAGGGTTTGGCCGCGTGGACCACGTCGCCCATGATGGCTTCGATCGTCGCCAGCGCGGCAAGTTTCGGATAGTAGGCCACCATGCGCGGATCGGTTTGCATCGCCTTCACCGCAGCGGCGTCCCGCCATTGGGAATGAATGACGATACGGGTCCCGTCCGCGGTCGCGATCAGGTTGGTGGCGATCCAGCCGTCCAGCGTGCGGATCACGGTGTGTATATTGTCCCGCAACATGTCCAGCACTTTGCGCTGGTTGGCAGGATCGACGGTCAGGGGTAGGATCAGGGTAGTCATGGTTCACCTCGGCTTGGGTGGGCCCGCCTATCGGGCCCATACTCTGTAAGACGATGAAGCACAATAAAACGGATCGGTCCCGGAAAAATAATTTCTCCGGTCTTAGCGCATCCAGTCGTGCAGGCCGTAGGTCTTCATGATGCGCTCCAGTTGGCCGGACTCATGCAGCCTGACGATGCCTTCATCGAACTCCCTGGCCAGCACCCTGGACTCCGCCAGCGCCGGCGACAGTGCGAAATAGGAATAGCTGACCGGCGCGCAGCCGGCCTGGCGCAGCCGGACATCGGCATGCCTGGCCATGGTGTAGCTGACCAGGTTCTCATCTTCGACAAAGCTGTCCAGGCGGTCCAGCAGCAGCTTGCGCGCCAAGCGGTAGGTCAGGTCCTCGCCGTAGTTGACCTCGAATGCCGCCGCTTTTTGCGCGACGGCCTGGTCGATTTCCTTGCCATAGCTGTAACCCTGGACGATGCCCACCCGCTGCCCCGCCAGCGAGGCGGCGTTCTTGTAGAGCCAATGGCTGTCCGGCGCCGTGTAAAAACAGTAGCGGTTGCGCGAGATCGGCGTGGCGGGATAGATGAAGTCCGGCGCCTCGTCCTTGTAGGTCGGCGAGGCGGCGGTGTAGCGGCCGGTGCGCACGCCGAGCAGCGCGCACGCCATCGTGGTCGTCGCGGCGAACAATACACGGTTGCGCGATGGGGACAGGAACATCATCCGAACCGCCCCGGACGCCAGGGCTAGGCCTTCAGCAATTGCAGCAAGGCCTGGGGTTCCGGCGCGGACATCATCAGCGCCGCGTGCTGCGGACGGATGAAGCCCTGCGCGCTGGCGTGCGCGATGAAGCCGGTCAAGCCGTCATAGAAGCCGTCCACATTCAGCAGCCCGATCGGCTTGGCGTGGATGCCCAGCTGCGACCAGGTCAGCATTTCAAACAGTTCCTCCAGCGTGCCCATGCCGCCCGGCATGGCGATGAAGCCGTCGGCCAGCTCGGCCATCATGGCTTTGCGCTCGTGCATGTCCTTGACGATGAACTGGCGCGTCAGGCCGGTATGGCCCACTTCCCGCTCGACCAGCGCGGTCGGGATCACGCCCGTTACCTCGCCGCCCATGCGCAGCACTTCGTCGGCGATGATGCCCATCAGGCCGACATTGCCGCCGCCGTAGACCAGCGACAGGTTGTCCGCCACCAGGGCCCGGCCCAAGGCGCGGGCCGCCTCGGCATACACAGGACTCACACCGGCGTTGGCGCCGCAATACACGCAAATAGCTTTCACTACTGTTTTTCCTCTTCCAGTTCTCGTTTGGCCGCGTCCGCATCGAGCCGTTCCATCGCATCGTGGATGGCGCCGCGGGCGGCTTCCTCACACAGGCTGATCGCTTCGGCCTGCTTCCTTTTACCTTCCAACATGATCATCGCGCGCGCATAGCGGACCTTGGCGATCGCCGAGTCCGGCGTCAGCGCCAGCGCGGCCTGAAACTGTTTATAACATTCTTCCTTTTTCACGCCGTAGGTCAGGCCGCCGATCATGGCGCCCACCTTGTCGAGGATCTCGGCGTGGTAGACGCCCAGCGCGATGTGGGCGTCGGAGCGCAGCGGTTGCAGGCGGATCGCCTTGTCCAGGCTGTTGCGCACCTTGGCGCCCAAACCCTGCGCCAGCGCCTTGACCACCGAGATCCCCTGCGAATACTGGCCCAGCGCATACGCATGCCAGTAGTAGCCGGACGAATTATTCGGTTGCTCCAGCTGCTGCCGCTCGCAGCGCTCGGCCACGCATTCGAAGGTGGCCAGCTTCTTTTGCGGACTGCGCTCCAGGTAATGGGTGTAGATGCAGATGGCCTTGTGCGCCACCGAGTAGCCGTTCACGCCGACGTCCAGGCCCAGCCGCGCGGCGCGCTCGAACTCGCCGGCATGGAAGGCGATCCAGGCCTGCACCAGCAGCGGGTTGGCCGGGAACGGCTCCTGGTCGCCGCCATGCAGCAACGGCCAGGCCGCCTCCAGGCTGGCCGGCGTGTACTGGTACGCGGGATCAGGGTACGGAAAGGGGTTCCACGCCATGGCAGTCTCCGTCGGCTTACTTGAGCTTCTTCAGGTATTCTTCGGACAGTTTCTGGAACAGCAAACTGGTTTCGTTGCGCAGGTAGGGACCGATCTGCGACAACACCTGGTAGCAGCCGCGCGCCAGCGCGTCGGCCATCGATTGCTGCTCGCTGTATTTGCGCGGGTTGCGCACGTATTCGTAGGACAGCCAATAGGTCGCCACCACCACCATATTGGTGGCCATGGCGTCGATGGCGGTGTCGGAGGCTTCCAGCGATTTTTCGCTGCGCAGGTCTTCGCACAGCTGCTTGGCGACCTTGATCTTGTGCGCCAGGATCTGCTTGAAGTGCAGCTCCAGCTTGCGGTTGCGCGACAGCAGGTCGTTGAGGTCGCGGTAGAAGAAGCGGTAGCGCCAGATCAGTTCGAACATCAGGTGCAGGTACAGCCACACGTCCTCGATGTTCGAGCGGCGGCCGTTGGGCACGGTCAGGATGCGCTCGATCTCGGCCTCGAACTGGACGAAGATCGAGTTGACGATGTCGTCCTTGTTGCGGAAATGGTAGTACAGATTCCCCGGCGAGATATTCATCTCTTCGGCGATCACCGTGGTGGTGATGTTGGGTTCGCCGAACTCATTAAACAAGCGCAGCGACAGTTCGAGTATGCGTTCGCGGGTACGGCGGGGTGCTTTTTGTAGCATAGCAAGGAAACCTCTGTTTATTCTCCTGCAAGCATAACACCGATGAGACTATCTTAGAAACATCCGTGCGTGCTTTTACGCGCACATGCCGCCCAGATGCCGCAAGATGCGGCCAAACCGGGCTAACGCCGGCTATTCTTCAGTTTTTCCGCCGCGCGCAGCGCCGCCACCTGCAAGGTCAGCTCGTCGATGCGCCGGTGCAGCGCGGCCACTTCGCCGGCGGTCGGCACGCCGATCGAGCTCAGCGCGCGCAGCACACGCTCCTCGAACAGCTGCATGGAGAAGAACTTGCCCTCCTCTTCCTGCGCCTTGGCGAAGGCGCTCAGGCCGGCCTGCCAGATCTCCTGCGAGGACATGCGTACCACGTCAGCGGTTTGCTGGTCTTCATTGCGCTTCAACTTCTTTGCCATGTGAACTTCCCAAGTGTGCATTGCCGAGCTTCGATTGTAGTCGGCAAAACTAGAGCACGTTTTCTAATGCTCGGGAGGCGCGGCCAGCCACTTGCGCTGGATTTTCAGCAGGCTGCCGTCCCGCTTGAGCTCGCGCAGCGCGCCGGCCCAGGCCTCGACCAGCTCTTGCGGCGTGCCGTTGGAAAAGGCGAAATACACCTCGGCCGTGCCCAGCCGCAGCGCCACCTCGATCTCGTCCGGATGGTGGCCGGCGCGCTCCATGGCGCCCGGCATCAGTTCCTCGCCGTCGAACCACAGCTCGAAGCGTCCGCTCATCAGCATCTTGGCGGCGATTTCGGAGGTATTGGTTTCGTCGGTGACATTGAAGCCCAGCCCGCGCGCCATGTTGGCGAAGATGCTGCCGCGGCGCGCGCCGGCGTGCGACTTGTACAGCCCGGGATCGCGCCGCTGCAGCTCGGCCAGCCGTCCCTTGACCACGTAGGCCACCAGGCGCGAGGTGAAGATCGGACCGACGAACTGCATCTGCCGCTCGCGCTCCGGGGTGCGCACCACCGTCAGCAGCATGACGTTGGGGACGGCTTCGGCCAAGGTCTGGGCGCGCGCCCACGGCACGATGTCGATCGCGTCGTGCCGGCCCAGTTTTTCCTGGATGCGGCGCACCAGCTCGACCGCCAGGCCGGCCGGCTGGCCGCTGTCGGTGTAGCTGATCGGCTTGCTGTCCATGCCGTAGATCTTCAGCGCAGGCCCGTCCGGCGCGGCGGACGCCATGCCGGCGACCAGCAGCAATATGGACAAACTAGACATCATGCGCATCTTCTACCTCGAACTCGACCTTCACAAGCTCGATAGTAAGCCAGATCTTGCTGACAGGCCATGCCGATCAGAATTCGCGCGCCGTCAGCGCGTCGAACTGGTCCTGGCTGGGGAAGTTGCGCAGGCGGTAGCGGGCCGGGTAGCCCTCCACGCTGTGCGTCAGCTCCTGGATGCTGGCGCGCAGGTCGTCCCAGGCTACCAGCTTGGGGGCGCCGGCGCCGTGTTCGCGGCCATCGTCCGGCCGCACCAGCGCCACCAGGTCCACCTCCGGCAGCAGCGTGTCGACGCCCTCGGTCCAGACCCCATAGCTGATCAGGTGTCCGCCCTCCTTCTTCTGCACCAGCTGGCAGGTGGCGACGAAGATGTCGACCTCGTTCTGCTCGTTGGCTTTGTCCAGCAGCTGCTTTTGCGAGGCGTAATCGTCGGCCAGGTAGATTTTTTTCAGTTGCGCCAACTCGGCCTGCACTTCCGCGTCCGCCGGCAGGTAGGCCACCGCCTTGCCCTGCTCGAAGCGGTACATCAGCGCGGAAATGCTGCGGCCCTCCTCGCTGGCGTAGCTGCGCGACAAGGCCAGCATGGCCAGCTGCGCCGCGCTGTCGTTGGACGAGGCCACCAGCAGCCGGTTGCGGGTCGGGATCATGACCACCGGATCGCCGCCCACCTCCAGCCGGAAAAACAGGTCGGCCAGCAGGATGCGCGAGGCTTCGTACGAATCGTCCCAGGCCGCCAGCAGCAGGCCGGGCGCCACCCGCACGAAGTTGGCCACCGTCATGTCGCGCAGGTTGTCGAGCGCGGCCGACAGCGCCACGTCGAAGGACACGCCCCAGTCCGACAGCGCGGTGTGCGACAGGGTCTGGATCGAATGCGGACTGTCGTAGGCGAGCATCAGCACGCTGTCCGCGCTGAACGGCGCCGAGCCTTGCTTGAACGGCTGCGACGCGCGCTGGTCGGCCTGCATCAAGCGCATGTACTCGAGCATGGAGCGCCCGCGCAGCACCGGGCGCAGGCCGGCGCGCGCCTCGGCAAAGGTGGCCGGCATGGCCGGCGCCTGCATGCTGCGGATGTAGTGGGCCAACACCTCGGGCCGCTGCCTGCGCTGGGCGTCGCAGTAATCGCGGTAGGCATTGTGCAGGTTGTAGATCTCGGTACCGCCGCTGCCGCCGACCAGGCGGAATTCGCTGGCGTCATAGCTGAGCGGCCCCGCGTGGCCGCTGTCGGCGAAAGCCTTCAGCGCAAGTCGGGCAAATTTCTCTTCGGTTGGTGTGGACGTGAAAAAATCGAGCAGGCCCAAACTCACTCCTTGATGTCTTCGGTGACCGGCTGCACCGGCAGCGCCGGCGCGTGGCCACCGTGCACCTGCGCATGCAGGCGGAAGCCTTCGCGGATGTTCTCGCGCAGCACCGCGCCCTTCCACGGCTTGGTGTAGAAGCGGTCGATGGCGCCGTGGTTGATGGCGGCCATGATCGGCGTCAGGTCGGCATAGGCCGACAGCATGATGCGGAAGGTGTCCGGCGCCAGGTTCTTGACGCGCTCCATGAACTCGGTGCCGCTCATCAAGGGCATGCACTGGTCGCACAGGATCACCTGCACCCGGTTCTGGGCCAGGATGTCGAAGCCCTCGGCCGCGGTCTGCGCGGTCAGGATGCGGTAGCCGTCCTGCGACAGGAAGTCGGTCAGCACGTCGAGCATGAAGGCGTCGTCGTCGACGATCAGCAGGGTCTGCTGTTCGACCACGTTCTCATCGGCCGGCGCCTGCAGGAAGCGGCCTTCGCGCAACATCGTTTCAAAGTCGTCTTCCGGCAGCGGACGGCTGAAGTAATAACCTTGCATCTCGTCGCAGCCGTGGCGGCGCAGGTAGGCCAGTTGCGCATCCTTCTCCACGCCCTCGGCGATCACTTCCAGCTTCATGCTGTGCGCCATGTTGATGATGGCCAGCACGATGGCGGCGTCGTCCGGGTTGCTGGTCACTTCGCGCACGAAGGCGATGTCGATCTTCAGCTTGTCGATCGGGAAACGCTTCAGGTAGGCCAGCGAGGAATAGCCGGTGCCGAAATCGTCGATCGAGATCTGGATGCCGAGCGCCTTCAGGTTCTGCAACACGGTGATGGTCTCTTCCGCGTTGGACATCAGCGAGCTTTCGGTCAGCTCCAGCTCCAGCAGTTCGGGCGCGATGTCGTGCTCCTTGATCGCCTTCAGCACCTCTTCCTCCAGGCCGCCGACGAAGAACTGGATGCCCGAGACGTTGACCGACAGGTGCACCGCGCCCACGCCCGACCGGCCCCATTCGGCGATCTTGCGGCAGGCTTCGTTGAGCACCCAGGTGCCGACCCGCACGATCAGCCCGGTCTCTTCCAGGATGGGAATGAACAGCGCCGGCGACACCATGCCGTGGCCCGGCCGTTTCCAACGTATCAGCGCCTCGGCGCCGCTGATGCGGCCGGTGCCGATGTGGACCTTGGGCTGGAAGTGCAGCACGAATTCCTCGTTGTCGATGGCCCGCCGCAGCGCGTTCTCCAGGTCCAGCCGCGCCAGCGATTGCGCGTTCATCTCCGAGGTGAAGAAGCGGAACGCGTCGCGCCCGGCTTCCTTGGCGCGGTACATGGCGGTGTCGGCGTACTGGATCAGCGTGTCGGGATCGGCGCCGTCGTCCGGGTAGACCGAGATGCCGATGCTGGCCGTGACCGTCACTTCATGGCCCTTGAGGTCGAACGGCCGGCGCATCGATTCGCGGATCTTGTCGACCACGGCGATGGCGTTCTGCGCGCCCTCGGGCAGCATCAGGATGGCGGCGAATTCGTCGCCGCCGAAGCGGCCGATGGTGTCGCGCACCCGCAGGCAGTCGACCAGCCGGCTGGAGAACTGCCGCAGCAGCTCGTCGCCGATGGTGTGGCCCAGGGTGTCGTTGACGTTCTTGAAGCGGTCGACGTCGAGGAACAGCACCGCCAGCGACCACTTGTGATCGTTGGCCTGGCGCAGCGAGTGGCTCAGCGAATCGTAGAACTGGCTGCGGTTGGGCAGGCCGGTCAGCGTGTCGAAGTGGGCCAGCTTGAGCAGGCGCTGCTCGGCCTCCTTGCGCTCGGTGATGTCGCGCGCCACCGCCACCAGTATCCAGCTGGGGCCGGAACGCAAGGTGCGCCGCTGCACTTCCACCGACAGCGGCGAGCCGTCCTTGCGGTACAGCAGCAGCTCGGTCATGGCGCCGCTCTGGTCGCCGGCCAGCAGCTTGTCGTACAGCTCTTCCAGGCGGTTCAGCTCGCCCTCGATGGACTTGTTGGGGCCGACCTTGAGGAAGTCCTCGCGCTCGTAGCCCAGCATGCGGCAGGCGGTGACGTTGACGTCGACAAAGCACATGCCGGCGCGGTCGACCAGGAAGATGGCGTCGGCGGTGGCGTCCATCGCCAGCCGGAAGCGGCGCAGGTCTTCGTCGAGGCGGATGCGGGCGTTCATGTCCAGCGTCAGCTGGGCGTGGTGGCGCTTGATTTCGTCGTACAGCAGCAGGTTTTCGTAGGCCACCGAAATCTGCGCGGCCACCGTGGCGGCCACGCGCTCGTCGACTTCGGAAAAGCCGTCGGCGCCCAGCTTGTCGACCAGGTACAGCCAGCCGTGGATGCGCTCGCGCGAGGCGATCGGCACGCCGAGGAAGGAATGCACCGGCGGATGGCTGGGCGGCAGGCCGATGTTGGCAGGGTCGCCGCTCAGGTCGTTGATGCGGCAGGCCTGGCGCTGTTCCAGCAGGCCGCGCAGCACGCCGGCGCGCGGCGCCAAGGCGATCTGCCGGGCCGGCACGCCGGCGCCGCAGCTGGCGAAGTACGCCAGCTCGGCCGCGCCCGGCTCCAGCACGCCGATGCAGGCGTACTTGGAGACGCAGATATTCTGCGCCACCCGGCAGCCGATCTCCACCAGCGCGCCGGGATCGCGCTCGGCGCCCAGCTCGATGCCCAGCTCGATCAGCGCGGTCAGCCGCAGGCTCACCGCCTGCAGGCTGGAGAGCGAACTGGTGAGCCGCTGCGTCATGCGGGTCAGGTTTTCCGGCGCCGCCTCGTCGGTCTCGTGGGCGAACTTGGACAGCAGCTGGCTGCTCGACTCCAGCTCGCCCAGGTATTCGGCCACCTTGTCGTCGATGTTGTGGAAGCGCCCTTCCTGCGGCGGCTCCGGCGTGAACGACGGCATCTGCTCGTCCTCGGCCACTGCGGCCAGGCCCAGCGCCTCGTGCACGGTGCGCAGGATCACCTCCGGATCGGACGGCTTGGGCAGCACCCAGCGCACGCCGCAGGACTGCGCCACCGCCATCGCCTCGCGCTCGCGGTAGGTGGCGGTGTAGAAGATCACCGGCACGTCGGCCGTCTGCGGATCGCTGTGCAGGCGGGTGACGAACTCGTAGCCGTCCATGTTCGGCATCAGGATGTCGGAGATCACCAGGTCGGGCTTTTCGGCGCGCACCATGGTCAGGCCCTCGGCGCCGTTGGCCGCCTCCAGCAGCCGGTGGCCGCCGTAGCCCAGCAGGGTCATCAGGAATTCGCGGTTCAGTACGTGGTCGTCGACGATCAGGATGGTGGCGACGTCGTTTTTAACCGGGGTCGACACTTCCCCGCCTAAGAAAGACTCGATTTGCTTGACGAAGCTGTCCGGCTCGACCGGCTTGCCGATGTAGCCGTCAAAGCCGGCCTCCAGCAGTTTCTCGCGGTCGCCGGCCATCGCCAGCGCCGTCACCGCCAGGGTCGGGATGTGCTGGAGCGCGGGATCGGACTTGAGCGCGGCCACCACGCCGTAGCCGTCCAGCTTGGGCAGGTGGACGTCGCAGATGATCAGGTCCGGCACTTCCCGCCGCGCCGCGGCGACGCCGGCTTCGCCATCGCTGGCCGACAAGGGCACATAGCCAAAGGCGCGCAACAGATACACCATCAACTCCATGTTGGTGGCATTGTCTTCTATGATCAGGATACGTGCCGACACGTTGAGCTCTCCTATTTCATCGTTCCAGCGGCAGCGCCAGGGTGAAGATGCTCCCGACGCCAGGTTCACTTTCAAACAAGATCTCACCGTGCAGCATCGCCGCCAGGCGCTGGCTCAGGTGCAGGCCCAGGCCGGTGCCTTCCTGCTGCCGTTCCTTGCAGGCGTCGAGCTGGGAAAAGGCCTGGAACAGCCCGTCCCGCTCGCCTTCGACTATGCCCGTGCCGGTGTCGCTGACGCTGATCAGCGCGCAGACCCGCTCGTGGACGGCGTCCTGCTCCAGCCGCACCACGATGCGGCCATGGTCGGTGAACTTGATCGCGTTGTGGAGCAAATTCATCAGTATCTGTTGCAGCGCGCGGCGGTCGGCGACCACGGTCAGGTCGTCCTGCGCGCGGACGAAATTCAGTTCCAGCCCTTTGTGCCGGGCCTGTGGCTCAAACAGCAATAATATCTCGTCGATCACCGCGCGGCATGACACTGGTTTCAGGTCGAGCACCAGGCTGCCGGTTTCAATCTGGGTCAGTTCCAGCAAGTCGTTGATCAAGGATAGCAGATGTCGGGCGCTGCCTTGCACGGTCCGCAGTTGTTTTTCCTGGTCATCATTGATTGGCCCAGGCAACTTCATCAACATAGTACCTGTAAAACCGATGATCGCGTTCAACGGCGTGCGTAATTCATGCGACATGCCGGTCAGGAAGCGGTCCTTGGCGGCGTTGGCGCGCGCCAGTTCGGCGTTCTTTTCCTGCAGCGAGCGTTCGATCCGTTTGCGTTCGCTGGTGTCGCGGATCGCGCTCATCACCAGCGTGCCTTCCTCGGTCACGACCGGGCTCAGGCTGATCTCCACCGGGAACTCGACGCCGTCGGTGCGCAAGCCGTACAGCTCGCGGCCGCCGCCCATGGGGCGCACCACCGGCTGCTCATGAAAGGCGTTGCGGTGCGCCACGTGGCGCTGGCGAAAACGGGGTGGCATCAACTGTTCCAGCACCAGGCCGCGCATGCCGCCGCGCGGGTAGCCGAACAGCGCCTCGGCCTGGGCGTTGACCAGCACGATGCGGCCGGCGGCGTTGGCCATGATGATGGCGTCCGGCAGCGACTCCAGCAGGTCGGCGAAACGCGCGTGGACCAGCTTGGCGTCGCGCAGCACCTTCAAGGCGGTGACGTCTTTTTTACTCCACAAAATATATTCGGGCTGGCCTTCGCTGTCGTGCACCAGCTTGGACGAGCTGTCGATGTAGACCAGCGTGCCATCCTTGGCGTGGCGCATCGATTCATAGTTGGCGGCGCCGCACTGCAGGGTTTCCCGCACCACGGCGCGCTCGTCCTGGTCCAGCCCGGCGGGTACGATCAGCTCCGCCAGGTTATGCCCCAGGGCTTCGGAACTGCTGTAGCCGAAGATGGCTTGTGCGCCGTTGGTCCAGCAGACGACTTCGCCCTCCAGCGATGTCAGCACGACAGCGTCTGGCGTTTCGTTCAGGATCAGCGTGCCGAAGTCGATTGCCATTGTCGCCTGCTATTGATGGTTACACACCAATAAACATACAGTAAGCAGCAACGCGAATAATCACACAAAATCACAATCCTTCGACGGCGGCGATTTCGTCCAGGGCGCAACGCAGGATGACCGGGTGGCGCCCCAGCGCCACATGGCCGATGGCGCCGAACACCAGGTTGCGCGCCCCCGGCAGCGCGCCGGAATCCTGCGGCGCGACGATGTTGTCATGGACAGAATAGATGGAGCTGAACAGGCTCCGTTGCAAATTAGCCTCAGACGCCGCCAGCGCCGCCAGCCATTCGCTGCGGTAGCGCATTTGCACGGCGTTGCCGCCCGGTCCGAAATGGGCCAGCGCGGTGCCGTGATGGGGCGTGCCCAGCGTGATCACGCGCGCCACGGCGGCCGCGCCGTAGCGGCGCAACCAGGCGCGCGCCACCAAGCCGCCCATGCTGTGGCCGACGATGATGACTTGCTTGCTGCCAGTCGCCGCGCACAGCCGCTCGATGGCGGCCTGCACTTGCGGCGCGTAGGTGTCGATCGAGGCGCCCGGCGGCTCCAGGTCGATGCCGTAGTGGCTGATGCCGGCCCGCGCCAGTTGCGCGCTCAGCGGCCGCCAGTAGCCGCTGTTGCAGGCATAGCCGTGGATCAGCAGCACCGGCAGGCCGCGCGCCTGCGGCTGCAATTGCATGCCCAGCGGGCGCAGCATGTAATAGGTCGAGGTCAGCATCGAGGCGCTGAATTCATGCAGGAACAGGCCGGCGGCGCTGACCGGATTGAGCGCATGCGCGGCCGGCGTGGGATCGCCCTTGCCGGCGCGCGAGCTGAGCAGGAAATTATTGACCGACAGCGCCAGCCGCACCAGCAGCACGGCAGCCAGGCCGATGCCGAGATAGGCCAGCGCGGTCAGCGGCGCACTGAGTGGAGCCTGCCAGGCGGGCCGCCACAGTTGGTGCAACAGCGCCGCCAGCGCCAGCGCGGCGCCGGCCTGCACGGCCAGCAACAGGATAATCCAGCGTTTGATCATGCCGCCATCATACCCCCGCCGGCCGGATCAGGTGCGCTGTGGCCGCGCCGCCGGCT
The DNA here is from genome assembly GCF_059418605.1 of Duganella sp. GW821-FHT07G03. NCBI lineage: Bacteria > Pseudomonadati > Pseudomonadota > Betaproteobacteria > Burkholderiales > Oxalobacteraceae > Duganella > Duganella sp. GW821-FHT07G03. Next base: position 208,490 of record NZ_JBWKQE010000007.1, on the reverse strand, counting down.
TGCCGGTCAGCTGCTGCGCCAGGCCGCTGGCCAGGCGCGCCACCACGCCGTAGATCGACAGCTGCGGATTGGCGCCGATCGAGGTCGGGAACAGCGAGCCGTCATACACCGACAGGTTGGCCAGGCCGTGGTAGCGGCCGTCGGCACCGCACACGCCCTGGCGCTCGTCGTCGGACATGGTGCAGCCGCCCATCACGTGGGCCGACACCACCCGCGTCGCCAGCAGCTTGAGCGGCAGCGCGGCGATGCCGGCCTTGGCCTGCGCCCAGCTGGTGTAGCGCGGCGCCGACTCGTGCACCGGCGACACGTCCTGGGCGCCGGCGGCGAACTGGATCTCGGCCATCGTCAGGAAGGCGCGGCGCGCGCCGTCCCACAGGAATGCGCTGATCGGATAATCGAGCACCGGCGCGCCGTGGCTGTCGAGCGCCACGCTGCCGCCGGGCGCGTCGGCGTGGAAGCCGTCGCGCAGCAGCGCCAGGATGGCCTGCTTGTGCGGGAAGCCTGCCATGTCGCCGGCGTGCTGGGCGCCGAAGCCGGCGGTGGTGGTGGCCAGCAGCAGCGGATGCAGCGGCGGCACTTCCAGCTTGTAGCCAATCGGGCCGTCGATCGGCTGGTCGTGCAGGAAGTGGTCGGAGTACACCGTCTGCGGCGCGCCGGCGTAGCCGTCCACGCGCTGCGCGAAGGTGCCGGCCGAGATCACCACCGGATGCAGGAAGGTGCGCTTGCCCAGCAGGCCGTGCGGATCGGGCGCGCCCGAGCGCAGCAGCAGCGCCGGCGAATTGATGGCGCCGCCGGCGACGATGTAGTGTTTGGCGCGCAGCGTGAGGCGGCGCCCGGTCGGCGCGCGGCCGGCGTCGTCCAGCGCCACGCAATCGAGCTGCGCCACCTTGTCGCCCTGGATCACGAAGCGCTCGGCGCGCGCCCGCGTCAACAGGGTCGCGCCCTGGGTCAGCGCGCCCGGGATGGTGGTGACCAGCATCGACTGCTTGGCGTTGGTCGGGCAGCCCATGCCGCAGTAGCCCAGGTTCCAGCAACCGTTGACGTTGCGCCGTATCAGCCCGGTCGGGATGCCCAGCTTGGCGGCGCCGCGGCGCAGCAGGTCGTTGTTCTCGTTGGGCGCGGCGGCCCAGTCGCTGATGTTGAGGCGCTGCTCCATCATGCTGAACCACGGCGCCAGTTTTTCCGGCGTGTAGTCCTTTAAACCATACTGTTTAGTCCAATACGCCAGCGTGATGTCGGGCGTGCGGAAGCTGCTGGTCCAGTTGACGGTGGTGGTGCCGCCGACGGTGCGCCCCTGCAGGATGTTGATGCCCTTGTCGCGCGTTTTGCGTGCCGCCGATTCCTGGTACAGCTGCGGATAGGCTTCGGCCTCCTTCATGTTGAAGTCGGACGAGGAGCGCAGCGCGCCCTCCTCGACGATCAGCACGCGCAGGCCGGACAACGCCAGGATCTCGGCGCTGACGCCGCCGCCGGCGCCGCTGCCGACGATGATCACGTCCGCCTCCAGCGTCAGGTCGGCGTCCAGCCGGGCGCAGTCGGTGACGCGCCAGCCGGCGGCCAGGCCGGCCCGGATCGGGTCGGGTATAGTGCCCTTGGCGGCGGCGATCGGGATATTCGTGTTGGTCATTTCTGCAGCTCCTTCAGCGGACCGGGATAGCCGATCGCGGCCCACGACGACGGCTCCGCATACCACGGGCCGAGGATCAGATCATGCAAGGCCAGGTAGGCCGTTTGCAGCGCGTCGAGGCGATGATGGCGCCAGCTGTCCAGGAAGGCCGCGACCTGCTGCGGCGCGGCCTGCTCCCAGCTGCCGGAGACGCCGGCCAGAAAGCGCCGCGCGGGCGCCAGCGCCAGCAGGCCGAACAGGTCCTGCACTTCTTTTTGCGTGCCCAGCGGCAGGCCGTGGATGGCGGCCAGCGTGCGCGTCATGGCGGCCTCCAGCGCCGCCGCGCGCGCGGCCGCGTCGGCCGGCAGCACCGGGCCCAGCATGACCGGCGCGATGGCGGCCAGCACGGCCTTGGCGTCGCCGTCCAGCGCGAAGGGATGGGGTAGCGCCGGCGGGTTCGCCAGGCGATAGATGGCGCCGCCGACTGCGAGGGTGATCGCAGCGGCCGCGCCGATCTTGAGGAAAGATCTGCGGGTAGTCATGTCTCCGTCCGTCTCGTTTTTTTAATCCAGCTAGTGTACGTGAACGGGCGGACAACCTTGCGCGCAAAAAATAGAGTAAGGCGTCTAGTCGGATCAGGCGCGGATTTTGTCTCCAGCTGCAACCAGTTTCATTGCACGCTCACCCAGCCCGATGGTCAGGCTCAGCAAACCGTCAGAACGATCGCCACCACAGAGGAGCACACCCTTGACATGCACGGGTATGCTTTGCCCATCATGCAACAGCAAAGCGGAGGAGTCTGCCCTTACCCGCCCTTCGAGAATTCTCCCGTCCAGGATTCCAATTTGCGCATTATCGACTTTTCTGACCTTCGTAACTTCAAACGTATATCCCATGACAGGCCTCCGTGTTTCCGCGCCGCGCTCAAGAAGCGCCGCAACCTGGCGCTGGTTTCATTCCTCTCGACGCTGGGCAGGCCCCACCGCTTGGCGTTCTGCTGAAGAACTCTTGCAATCATGTACTCCATCGCGACATCAGCCAGCATGTTTCCGCCCAAGCCCACGATATCATTGTAGATCCCTTGGTGGAACTGCAAAGCGTGACCTGCCTCCTCCAACAAAGTCGAGCGACTGGGATTTCGTCGCACGAAAATAACCTCAGACGAAAAGCAGCAGGCGGCAGCGGACTGCCAATTCAAAAATCGGCGGGCTTCCAGATCTTGATAGATATTGGGAAGCCGGACTGACTCCGGCCTTTTCCGCTGGTGGAAATAACCGCGCAGATCCTGGCGCATGCATCGAACCACCCTCTTGATCATTGCACGGTGTATCGGCCGGCCATTAATAATCCGTATTCTGAGCAGCATTGGAGCTCCTTGCGTCTGCCAAGCTTAGTGCAAACGACGAAGCATCAAAACGACAAGGAGCAATTCCAACGCATGGACCCGGCGTACTGTTTGGCGGTTGCGGCTCTCACTCCTTGCGCTTGCCCACCATATGGCGGGCGATGCCGCGCAGGATGTTGACTTCCTCCGTTTCCAGCTGGGCGCGGGCGAACATGCGCTTGAGGCGCGGCATCAGCTTGCGCGGATTGCCGGCGTCGAGGAAGCCGATCTCCACCAGCGACTGCTCCAGGTGCTGGTACATGCCTTCGATCTGCGCGGCGCTGGCGGCCTCGCCCTGGAAGCCGATCTCGTTGGCGTCGCCGCTCGGCTGGCGTGTGTTCATAGCCGGCGGCGCGCCGTCCAGCACCGCCATCCGGCATTCGTAGGCCAGCACCTGCGCCGCCTGCGACAGGTTCAGCGACGAGTAGTCCGGGTTGGCTGGAATATTGATCAAAACATTACATTTCTCGACGATCTCGTTCGGCAGGCCGAAGCGTTCGTTGCCAAAAATGAGGGCGGCGTGCAGTTCAGGCTGGTCCGCCAGTTGCCCCGCCACCTGGCGCGGGGTCAGCACCGGCGGCGAATATTCGCGCAGCCGGGCCGACACGGCGGCGGCGAAATTGACGCCGTCCAGCGCCTCGGCCATGCTGCCGACCACCCGCGCGCCGGCCAGGATGTCGCCGGCGCCGCTGGCGAAGGCTACCGCCTCCGGGTCTTGCAGCGCGTGCTCGAAGCGGGGCGTCACCAGCACCAGATCGCTGAAACCCATGGTTTTCATGGCTCGCGCCACGGCGCCGATATTACCCGCGCGGCTGGTCTCGACCAGAATAAATCGCAGCTGTTTGAAAAGGTTGGTGTTGATTACTGGCAGGTTCATTTAAATTAAAATAGCGCTATCGCGCGGTATCGATACACAAATTGCAAGATTGCCAAGCGGCCGAACCGGCCCTGCGCAAACCCGGATTTTACCCTGTTGGCGCGCGCCTGCGCCGCCAAGGTTATTCTTGTGAGCGGCAAACTTAGGGCGTAGCATGGACTTACCCGACCGCACGGCGCCGCCGCGCCGGCCGCCACATCCAACCGGGAGCATCTCATGCGACACTTTCTCAAGGCCGTCACGCTGGTTCTGGCGTGCATGATGTCAAATGCCATGGCGGCCGATGCGGGCGGGCGTGCCAGCGCCGACGAGGCGGTGGCCATGGTCAAGAAGGCGGTGGCCTATTTGAAGGCCAACGGCAAGGACAAGGCTTTTGCGGAATTCAACAATCCCAGCGGGCAATTCGTCGACCGCAACCTGTATATCTTCGTCTACGACATGAACGGCACCTGTGTCGCGATCGGCAACAATCCGCGCATGATAGGCAAGGTCCTGATCGACCTGCGCGATCCGGACGGGGTGTTCCAGGTCCGGCGCTTCATCGAGGTGGCCAACACGAGCGGCCACGGCTGGGTCGACTACAAATGGCCCAATCCCGTCAGCAAGGTGATGGAAGCCAAGTCGAGCTATGTCGAAAAGGCCGACGAGTTCGTCATCGGCGCGGGCATCTACAAATAGCGGCGGCGGTCTTGGCCAGGATAAAATCACCGCTGTTTGAAAAGATTGGTGTTGATTTGAGGCAGGTTCATTTAAAATAGCGCTATTGCGCGGTATCGATACACAAATTCCCCGGGATTTTACCCTGTCGTCGCCGCTCCGCTCTTTAATTCACTCTTGTACACTTTCGTGCTGCCGGGCAGGCTGAGGCCCCCGGTGGGCGTTAGCGTTCTTTTAACGGAAAAGCTTACATGCACCCAATGCTCAACACGGCGATCAAAGCCGCCCGCCGCGCCGCCGCCGTCATCAACCGCGCGTCGTTCGACCTCGACCGCGTCATCGTCACCGAGAAAAACCACAAGGACTTCGTCACCGACGTCGACCAGGCGGCCGAACAGGCCATCGTCGAGGTGCTGTCCAAAGCTTATCCCGACCACGCTTTCCTGTGCGAAGAGTCGGGCCCGTCCAAGAACGCCAACGACGAGACTGAATACACCTGGATCATCGACCCGCTCGATGGCACCACCAACTTCATGCACGGCTTCCCGCAATACTCGATCTCGATCGCGCTGTCGCAGCGCGGCGTGATCACCCAGGCCGTCATCTACGACCCGGTGCGCAACGACCTGTTCACCGCCACCAAGGGCGCCGGCGCCTACCTGAACGACAAGCGCATCCGCGTCACCAAGCTGGACCGCATCGCCAACGCGCTGCTGTCGACCGGCTACGTGGCCGGCAACGCCAAGGCGCTGGACGAATACCTGAAGATGTACGGCATCATGGCCGAACGCTGCCACGGCGTGCGCCGCCCGGGCAGCGCCGCGCTGGACCTGGCCTATGTGGCCGCCGGCCGCCTGGACGGTTTCTACGAAAAAGGCCTGAAGCCTTGGGATATCGCCGCCGGCGCCTTGATGGTGACCGAATCGGGCGGCATCGTCGGCGAGTTCAGCGGCGAATCCGATTACCTGTACAAGGGCGACATCATCGCCGCCAGCCCGAAGATCTTCAGCCAGATGGTCGGCCTGCTGTCGCCGTTCGGTGAGCAGCCGAAGGCATAATTAACCTTTTGTTACAAAAAAAATCCCCTGTGCGCATAAGGCGGCCTTGGCCGTCTTATGGCCTCAGGGGTTTTTTTATTTCCTAAGCGAAACAAACGATGAGCTTAGCTGTTATACTCAGGCCTGCGGCACTCTGACCAGTCCTTTAGCCGCAGTGTCATTCACTCTGATTGCCTGCGACTGGCGCCTTGAACGCGACAGGCCTATCTTAACAAAAAGTCATTCATGTCATTCTCTACCCTCGGTTTGTCCGACGCTATCGTCCGCGCTGTTACCGAAGCCGGCTACACCTCGCCCACCCCTATCCAGCAGCAGGCGATCCCCGCTGTCCTGAATGGCGGCGACCTGCTGGCAGGCGCACAAACCGGCACCGGCAAGACCGCCGGCTTCACCCTGCCTATCCTGCACCGCCTGTCGACCGACGCCAAAGGCGCGGCGATCACCAGCAACACCACCGCCCGTCCGATCCGCGCGCTGATCCTGACCCCGACCCGCGAACTCGCGGCCCAGGTCGAGGAAAGCGTGCGCATTTACGGCAAATACACCAAGCTGAACTCCACCGTGATCTTCGGCGGCGTCGGCATCAACCCGCAGATCAAGCAGCTCAAGCACGGCGTCGACATCCTGGTCGCCACCCCCGGCCGCCTGCTGGACCACATGGAACAGCGCACCGTCAACCTGTCCAACGTGGAAATCCTGATCCTGGACGAAGCCGACCGCATGCTGGACATGGGCTTCATCCGCGACATCAAGAAAGTGCTGGCCGCGCTGCCACCGAAGCGCCAGAACCTGCTGTTCTCGGCCACCTTCTCGGACGAGATCAAGGCCCTGGCCGACGGCCTGCTGAACAAGCCCGCCATGATCGAAGTGGCGCGCCGCAATTCGGCGGTCGAAGTGATCGCCCAGATGATCCACCCGGTCGACCGCGACAAGAAGCATCCGATGCTGTCGCACCTGATCAAGTCGAACAACTGGTCGCAGGTGCTGGTGTTCACCCGCACCAAGCACGGCGCCAACAAGCTGGTGGAACAGCTCGGCGGCGACGGCATCGGCGCGATGGCGATCCACGGCAACAAGAGCCAGTCGGCGCGCACCAAGGCGCTGTCCGAGTTCAAGGACAACAAGCTGCAAGTACTGGTGGCCACCGACATCGCCGCGCGCGGTATCGACATCGACCAGCTGCCGCACGTGGTCAACTACGACCTGCCGAACATTCCTGAAGACTATGTGCACCGCATCGGCCGCACCGGCCGCGCCGGCGCCACCGGCGAAGCGGTGTCGCTGGTCTGCGTGGACGAGCACGACATGCTGAAGGACATCGAGAAGCTGATCAAGCAAACCCTGCCGCGTGAAGTGATTCCTGGCTTCGAGCCGGACCTGAACGCGCGTCCACAGCCAGTGCAACTGCGCAGCGGCGGCCCTGGCCATCGCAACGGCGGTGGCGGTGGCCGTAACGGCGGCGGCGGACGCGGCAAGCCTGCCGCAGCCGGCGCCAAGCCTGCTGGCGGCGGTGGCGGCAACGGCGGCGGCAAGCCACGCGCGCCAGGCGCGCCGGCCGGCGGCGGTCCACGCACCGGCACCAGCGCCCCACGCTCGGCGGCCCAGCACCGCTCCGGCGGCCGCGGCCGATAAGCAACTCCCTCCAAACCACCTTCGGGTGGTTTTTTTTATTTGCGGTTACGATAGCGGCTGCCAGCTACTTCCCCCGGAGCCCGCCATGCCCAAATTCGCCGCCAACCTGTCCATGCTGTTCAACGAAGCGCCCTTCCTGGAACGCTTCGCGCTGGCCCGCGAGGCCGGCTTCGACGGCGTCGAATTCCTGTTCCCCTACGCCTACGAGGCCGAGCAGCTGGCCGAACGCCTGCGCCGCCACCAACTGCAACTGGTGCTGTTCAACCTGCCCTGCGGCGACTGGAACGCCGGCGACCGCGGCATGGCCTGCGATCCGCGCCGCCAGGACGAGTTCCGGGCCGGCGTGCAAAGCGCGCTGGAATACGCGACTGAACTGGGCGCCCCCCGCCTGCACTGCATGGCCGGCAAGCTGCCGGGCGGCGTGGCGGCGGAGCGCGCCCACGCCACCTACGTCGACAACCTGCGCTACGCCGCCGGCGCGCTGGCGCCGCACGGCATCGAGCTGTTGATCGAGCCGATCAACCACTACGACATGCCGGGCTACTTCCTCCACCACAGCCGGCAGGCGCTGGACATTATCGCCGAGACCGGCAGCCCGAATCTGTTCCTGCAATACGACATCTATCACATGCAGCGCATGGAGGGCGAACTGAGCAACACAATCCGCGCCCACCTGGCGATGATCAAGCACATGCAGATCGCCGACACCCCAGGCCGCCACGAACCGGGCACCGGCGAGATCAACTACCGTCACCTGTTGCGCCACATCGACGCCATCGGCTACGACGGCTGGCTGGGCTGCGAATACATCCCGGCCGGCGACACCGTGGCCGGCCTCGGCTGGCGCCAGGCGCTGGCCACCTGATCTGCGCATTCGCAACACGGAGCGATACAGCTGGGGCAAAAATAGCGACACACCTCGTGGAGCGCCCCATGAAACTCACCCGTGCATTGCTGATCCTCGGATTGCTGGCCCTGCTAGGCGGCTGCGCCAGCAGCACGCCGCGGATGGCGGAGGTACGCGCCTTCGCCGCCCAGTCGCCCAGGCTGGGCGCCTACCATGAATTGACCGAGCGCTACCGCTCCACCTACCAGCGCGAACAACCCTTCCTGAGCCCCGCCGCCGACGCCCGCGAGCGCCAGCTCGACAGCCAGCGCCAGGCCGCCTGCGACGACTTCGTCAAGCTGCAGGCCGGCGTGCAAGCGTATATGCAGGCCCTGGGCCAGCTGGCCGGCGACCGCCAGTACGACCTCGAGGACCAGGTCAAGTCCATGAGCGGCGGCATCAAGGCCTGGCCCGAGAACGGCATCGACGACCGCCACGTCAACGCCTACGCCGGCCTGACCCGTCTGCTGGCGCGCGCCCTCACCCGCCCGGCGCAGGACGCCGCGGTGCAGGAACTGATGCGCGACGGCCACCAGGCTATGCAGGAACTGCTGGGCGCCATGCGCACCCTGCTGCGCCTGTACGGCAAGACCAGCGACAACGAGGAAGGCATCGTGCTCGGCATGCTGGAGACCGAGATCCCCTTCGTCGACAGCCGCCGCGAGCGCCTGCTGCTGGCGCTGGCCAAGGCCCAGCAGCATGACCGGCAGGCCGAGTACCACCTGTTCGGCCTGCGCAACACGCTGGCGCAAAACAATCTGGCCGCCATCGAGCAAAGCCACCGCGCGCTGCTCAGCCAGATCCCGCAAAAATAAACCCGGTAAGGAGTGGTCATGACAGATCCGCACGATATCGAGGCGCTGGGCGACAACCTGTCCGCCAGCGCCGACGCATTGCACGCGCAGCTGATGCGCGCCCTGCGCCGGCGCGCGCCGGGCGGCACGGCGCCCACCATGACGCAGGGCACGGCGCAGGCGCTGTTTGAAAACGAAGTGCTGCTGCGCCAGCGCGCCAACAGCCTGTACCTGGACAGCGCCCGGCTGGCCGCCAGCGGCCTGGGCGGCGCCCAGCAGCAGTTGCTGGCGCAGACCCGGCGCGCCCAGGACGCCGTGGCCCGCATCGACCAGGTCAAGGACCTGGTCGACCTGAGCGCCGAACTGCTGTCGCTGGGCGCGGCGGTCGCCAGCGGCAAGCCGGAACGCATCGTCACGCCGCTGGAAAAACTCAAGCACCACCTGGACGCGCTGGCCCCGTCGGCCTGAGCGCCACGCTGCGCCGAACAAAATCGCGCGGCGCCGGTCCAATGCCGTAAGGAGTGCGCGGCATGAATGGACTGGACGACAATCAATGGGCGGCCTTGCAGGCGCGGCTGGAGCTGGCGCGGGCCGGCCTGCTGAGCCAGCTGGCGGACGATCTCGACCGCAGCGCCGACGTGCGCGCGCCGCCGCCGCACGAGGCCGAAGCGTCGCCGGCCGACAACGCCAGCCAGCGCACCCTCAACGCGCTGGTGCACGAGGCCGCCGAGCACACGGCGCGCCAGCTGCACATCGTGCGCCATGCGCTGGCCAAGTTCGACGACCACAGTTATGGATTGTGCGAGCACTGCGGCGAGCTGATCGGCTACTCGCGCCTGAACGCGCGGCCGGAAGCGCGGCTGTGCATCACTTGCCAGACGCGGCAGGAACAACGCCGCCGCTGAGTTCAGCCTGGTTTCAGTTCAGCCAGCCTCCAGCCACGGTTGGCTGCGGATCTTGGCCACCTGCCGTTGCGCCAGCAAGCGCCACAGTTGCAGCGCGTCGGCCTGCGCCAGCGCCGTCATCACCCGCGGGCCGGCCAGCGCGATTTCGCAATCGCGGTCCGACCATTCGGCAAAGCGCACCCGGCCGCCGCTGGACACCTCGACCTCGTACATCAAGCCGTCGTCGTAACCGAAGCGCAGCACGGCGCTGCCGGGGCCGCCGTCGGGGCTGGCGGCCTTGCCGCTGTAGACATCCGCCAGCGCCGCCGCCATCTGCGCCTCGGACGGCGCCGCCACATCGCGGCCATCTGGACCAGTGAGCACTACCCATGCCTGTGCCATTGCCGCATCCCCCTATCACAACGCGTTAGTCCGACGGGTGCCAGGTTTTTTTATTGTAGCGACCATCATACCCAAAATTGCCGCCAGCGCTGGCTTAGTCCCCAATAAGCAACAACGGCGCGCAAATCGGCGGGCGGCAAAAAAAGCTGCAAGCTTGCACGCAACAAAACTAGTGTGGCCTTATAATCGATTGGGGTTTTCGATATACAGAAACTATTAAATCGCTAGGCGCACCCATGCATGCAGCCACGCCAACGCACGATGTCCCGGCCGTGACGGTCGCACCGGACCTGCCGTTTCACCACGCGCTGGAACAGGCGCTGGCGCAGGACCAGCTGCGCCTGCTGTACCAGCCGCTGGTGGACTTGCAGAGCGGCGCCGTGGTCAGCCTGGAAGCGCTGGTGCGCTGGCAACATCCGGAGCGCGGCCTGCTGTCGGCCCACGCCTTCCTGCCGCAGGCCGAGGCGGCCGGCATGACGGCCGCCATCGGCCACTGGGTGCTGCGGCGCGCCTGCGGCGACCTGCAGGCCTGGCGCCGCGGCGGCCAGAACCACCTGCGGGTGGCGATCAACGTCGCGCCCAGCCAGTTCCGCGATCCCGGCTTCGGCGCCGCCGTCGCCGCCATGCTGGACGACTACGCCATCACCCCCGCCGCGCTGACCCTGGAAATCACCGAGACCGCGCTCAACGAGGCCGGCGCCGCCTGCGACGACGTGCTGGCCGGCTTCAAGACGCGCGGCCTGAACCTGACGCTGGACGACTTCGGCACCGGCCACGGCTCGCTCAGCAGCCTGAAGCGCTATCCCTTCGACGCCATCAAGATCGACGCCGACTTCATCCGCAACGTGGTGGCCGACAGCCACGACGCCGCCATGGCCAAGAGCATCATCGCCATGGGCCACAACCTGGGCATGAAGGTGGTGGCCGAGGGGGTGGAGACCGAGGCCCAGTGCGACTTCCTGCGCCGCAATATGTGCGACCAGATCCAGGGCTATTTCTTCGCGCCGCCGCTGGCCTCGACCGACCTGCACCAGCTGCTCGCCAGCGGCCGCGCGCTGCCGGAACACCTGCTGCGCATGCACCGGCCGCCGCGCCGCCTGCTGCTGGTCGATGACGAGCCCAACATCCTGGCCGCGCTCAAGCGCCTGCTGCGCGGCGACCAGTATCAGATCTACACCGCCAACGACGGCCCGCAGGGCCTGGCCGTGCTGGCCGAGCATCCGGTCGACGTCATCGTCTCCGACCAGCGCATGCCCGGCATGCTGGGCGCCGACTTCCTGCGCAAGGCCAGGGAGCTGGTGCCGGACACCATACGCATCATGCTGTCCGGCTACACCGAGCTGCAATCGGTGACCGACGCCGTCAACGAGGGGGCGATCTACAAATTCCTCACCAAGCCGTGGGAAGACGAGCAGCTGCGCGGCCATATCGCCGACGCCTTCCGGGTCAAGGAAATCGCCGACGACAACCAGCGCCTGCACCTGGAGGTGCGCAGCGCCAACCAGGAGCTGGCCGCCGCCAACCGCCGCATGGAACAGCTGCTGCAGGAAAAGCAGCGCCAGATCAGCCGCGACGAGATCAGCCTGAACGTCGCGCGCGAACTGCTGCAACACCTGCCGCTGGCGGTGATCGGCATGGACGACGCCGGCATGATCGCCTTCATCAACGGCGCCGCCGCCGGCCTGTTCCGCCACAGCGGCGCGCTGCTCGGCAACGAGGCCTGCCACGTGCTGCCCGAACTCTTCCCGGCCGACGACGTCGAAGCCCAGGCCGCCAGCGGCCAGCCCCACCACCACCTGGCCGACATCGACGGCCAGCGCTATGCCGTGATGTGCTACCCGATGGGCGAGCACTCGACGTCGCGCGGCAGCCTGATCACCCTTAGCATCGTGGAGACCGACCGATGAGCGTCACCGCCCACCGCAATGAAATCGACCTGGAGCAAGCCGTCGAAGGCATGATCCTCGCCACCGCCCTGCTCGACGCCCACGGCGGCGTGCTGCTGCCGCAGGACGCCACCTTGACCACCGCCACGCTGGCCTCGCTGCGCCGGCGCGGCATCGAACGCTGCGTGGTCTGGACCGCGGCCGAGGCGCCCGATCCGGCCGCGCTGGCCCGCGCCCGCGTCCTGCAGCTGGAACGGCTGGAGCGCCTGTTCCGCCACAGCGCCGCCAGCGACGGCGGCGCCCTGCTGCTGGCGCGCCTGCGCGCCTACCGCGAGGGAGCGAGCGCATGAACGCCGACGACATCATCAAGGCGGTGCGCGACCTGCCGTCGCTGCCGGCGGTGGTCAACGAACTGCTGGCCAGCATGGACCAGGACGACATCGACACCCACGCGCTGGCCGCCAAGATCACGCTCGACCAGGCGCTCACCGCCAAGACGCTGCGCCTGGCCAACTCCTCGTTCTATGGCATGCCGTCCAAGGTCACCTCGATCCAGCAGGCGATCTCGGTGCTGGGCTTCCACGCCATCCGCACCCTGGTGACGGCCTGCTCGGTGACCGACAGCTTCAAGCCGGCGCCCGGCAACCAGTTCGACTTCCCGGCCTTCTGGCGCCACTCGATCGCCAGCGCGGTGTGCGCGCGCGTGCTGGCGCCGCGCCTGCGGCTGAACCCGGACACCGCCTTCACCGCCGGCCTGCTGCACGACCTCGGCACGCTGGTGCTGGCCACCCGCTTCCCGGACGACTACCGCCGCGTGCACGACTACCGCCGCCAGCACGACTGCAGCGCCGCGCCGGCCCAGCTGGCCGTGTTCGGCATCGACCACGCCAGCGTCGGCAGCGCGCTGGCCAAGCACTGGAAGTTCCCGGCGCCCATCCAGGCCGCCGTGGCCGACCACCACCGCGCGCCCGAGGCCGGCCCGGCCACGCTGTCGACCGTGATCTACGCGGCCAACATCCTGGCCCACGCGCTCGACCTGTCGGGCCAGGAAGACGACCAGGTGCCGCCGCTGTCGCTGGCCGCGTGGCAGGCGCTGGGCCTGAGCGACGCCGCCTGGGCCGGCGTGTTCGCCGAGACCGAACAGCTGTTCGAAACCATGTGCAAGATGCTGACGACATGAACGCCGCCGCCCCCGCCACCCCCAACGCTGCGGCGCTCCCGCCGCCGCCCGACGCCGAGCTGCAGGCGCATGCCGCGATCGCCCTGTCGGAGTTCTTCGACGGCCATCCGGTGGCCACCTTCGCCATCGACACCCGCCACGTGATCACGCACTGGAACCGCGCCTGCGAACACCTGCTGGGCTGGAGCAAGCAGGCCATGATAGGCACCAGCAACCACTGGCAAGCCTTCTATCCCAAGCAGCGCCCGGTGCTGGCCGACCTGATCGTGGCCGGCGACGACCAGCTGCTGGAACAGCACTACCAGGGCAAGTTCCTGGCCTCGGCGCTGATCCCCGGCGCCTACGAGGCCGAGGACTTCTTCCCCAACATCGGCGCCAGCGGCCACTGGCTGCACTTCACGGCGGCGCCGCTGCGCGACCACCAGGGCCGCGTGGTCGGCGCCATCGAAACGCTGCGCGACGTCACCGAGCGGCGGGTGGCCGAGAACGCGCTGCGGCGCGCCCACGACAACCTGGAAAACGTGGTCGAGAAACGCACCGCCCAGCTGGCCGACATGAACGAGCAGCTGCAGGAAGACATCCGCCAGCGCCACCTGGCCGAGGCCGAACTGCGCCGCAGCAACCTCGAGCTGACCGAGCTCAACAGCCAACTGTCGCGCGCCCAGCAGCAGCTGGTGCAGGCCGACAAGCTGGCCTCGATCGGCCAGCTGGCGGCCGGCGTGGCGCACGAGATCAACAACCCGATCGGCTACATCTTTTCCAACTTCACCACGCTGCAAACCTATCTGGACCAGCTGTTCGAGATGCTCGACGCCTACCAGCAGGCCGAGGCCGACATCGGCGCGCCGGCCGCCGCGGCCGCGCTGCGCGCGCGCCGCGAGCAGATCGACCTGGCCTTCCTGCGCGAGGACATCCCGTCGCTGATGGCCGAGTCGCGCGAGGGCATCGTGCGGGTGCGCCACATCGTCCAGGACTTGAAGGACTTCTCGCGGGTCGACGCCAACCAGGACTGGGTCTGGTCCAATCTGCACCGCGGCATCGACTCCACCCTCAACATCGTCGGCAACGAGGTCAAGTACAAGGCCGACGTGATCAAGGAATACGGCGACATCCCCGACATCCAGTGCCTGCCGCTGCAGATCAACCAGGTGGTGATGAACCTGGTGGTCAACGCCGCCCACGCCATCGGCGAGCAGCGCGGCTGCATCACCGTGCGCACCAGCACCGACGGCGACAACTGCGTGTGGATCGAGGTCGCCGACAACGGCAGCGGCATTTCGCCGGACACGCTGTCGCGCATCTTCGACCCCTTCTTCACCACCAAGGCGGTCGGCAAGGGCACCGGGCTGGGGCTGTCGCTGGCCTATGGCATCGTGCAGAAGCACGGCGGCCAGATCGACGTCGAAACCGAACTCGGCAAAGGCACCCGCTTCCGCGTGCGGCTGCCGATCCACCAGCCCGAAGCGGCCAGCGAAGGGCCGCCATGAGCAGCGCCCTGTCCGCCGCGGCCGTGCCGGCCACCATCGCCACCGTGCTGTGCGTGGACGACGAGCCCAACATCCTGTCCTCGCTGCGGCGTTTGTTCCGCCCGGCCGGCTACCGGGTGCTGCTGGCCGAGAGCGGCGCGCAGGGCCTGGAGGTGCTGGAGAAGGAGCAGGTCGACCTGGTGATCTCCGACATGCGCATGCCGGAAATGAACGGCGCCCAGTTCCTGGCCCAGGTGCGGGCGCGCTGGCCCGACACCATGCGTTTGCTGCTGACCGGCTATTCCGACATCCAGTCGATCCAGGACGCCATCAACTGCGGCGAGATCTACCGCTACATCACCAAGCCGTGGGAAGACGGCGACATGCTGCTGGTGGTGCGCCACGCGCTGGAGCGGCGCCTGCTGGAGCAGGACAAGCTGCGGCTGGAGGCGCTGACCCTGGCCCAGAACGAGGAGCTGAAGGCGCTCAACCTGAGCCTGGAAGCGAAGGTCGAGGCGCGCACCCGCCAGCTCAGGGCCGAGCACGAGGCGACCACCACCGCCAACGGCAAGCTCAAGCGCAACTTCGTCACCACCATCAAGATTTTTTCCAGCATGATCGAACTGCGCGCGCACAACAAGCCCGGCCACGCGCGCCTGGTGGCCGACCTGGCGCGCCAGCTGGCCGAGCGGCTGGCGCTGGACGCGCGCGTGACCCAGGAAATCTTCATCGCCGCGCTGCTGGCCGACATCGGCAAGATCGGCTTTTCCGACGAGCTGCTGCAAACCCCGCTGACCATGCTGCACGGCGAATCGCTGGGCCTGTTCCGCAAGCATCCGCAGCGCGCCGCCGAGCTGCTGATGCCGCTGGAGGACCTGCGCGGCAGCGCCACCATCCTGCGCGGCCAGCTCGAGCGCTTCGACGGCAACGGCTTCCCGGACGGCCTGGCCGGCCTGGCGATCCCGCTGGGCGCGCGCATCCTGGCGCTGGCGGCCGACTACTACAACCTGCAACAGGGGGCGATGGTGCAGCGCCACCTGCGCCCGGAGGAGGCCAAGACGCTGATCCTCGACGCCAGCGGCAAGCGCTACGATCCCAACGTGGTGACGGCCTTCCGCCAGATCATCGACGGCGACGTCGACGTCGGCGCCGGGGTCGAGGTGCTGTCGGGCGAGCTGCTGCCCGGCATGGTGCTGGCGCGCGACCTGATCAGCCGCGACGGCCTGATGCTGCTGTCGATCGAGCACGTGCTGGACGCCCGCATGATCCAGCAGGTGCAGGACTTCGAGACCAAGGCCGGCGGCCGGCTGTCGATCTGGATCCGCAATCCCAAGGGGGACGCATGAGCAAGATCCTGCTGGTCGACGACGAGATCAATGTGCTCAACGCCTTGCAGCGCGCCCTGCTGCAAATGTTCCGCGCCGCGCCGCCGCAGATCGAGACCTGCCTCGATCCCTACGACGCGCTCCAGCGCATCTGCTATAGCGACTACGACCTGATCATCTGCGACTACAACATGCCGCAGATGACCGGCGGCGAGCTGCTGCAGGCGCTCAAGGACGTCGCGCCCAACACCATGCGCATCATGCTGAGCGCCTCGACCGAGTACGCCACCGTGCTGAGCGCCATCAACCAGGCGCAGGCCTTCCGCTTCATGAGCAAACCCTGGGACGCCGCCGAGCTGGAGCAGAACGTGCGGCAGGCGCTGGCGCAGCGCGCCACGCTGGTGGCGCCGCCGCCGCTGACGCCGCAGGAGCAGGAAGCGCGGCGGCTGGAGGCCGAGGAACCGGGCCTGCTCGACGTCAAGCGCGACGACGACGGCGCCGTCATCCTCTAGCCGTCAGGCCGCCGCGGCCTGCGGCGGCTGCACCGGCAGGTGCACCGTGAAGCGCGTGCCCTGGCCCACCACCGAGGCCACCTCGATGCGGCCGCCGTGGCGGTTGACGATCCCGTACGACAAGGACAGGCCCAGCCCGGTGCCGCTGCCGACCGGCTTGGTGGTGAAGAACGGTTCGAAGATGCGGTTCAGGTTTTCCGGCGCGATGCCGCAGCCGTTGTCGCCCACCTCGATCCACACCCAGCCGTCGGCGGCGCCGGTGCGCAGCGTGATCACGCCCTGCTCGCGCAAGGCGTGGGCGGCGTTGACCAGCAAATTCATGAACACCTGGTTCAGCTGCGAGGCCAGGCAGGTGACCGGCGGCAGCGTGCCGTATTGCTTGTCGACCCGGGCCTTGTACTTGATCTCGTTGCTGACGATGTTGAGCGTGCTGTCCAGGCCATGGTGCAGGTCGGCCACCTGCCACTCGGTCTCGCCGACGTGGGAAAAGTCCTTGAGCGCCTGGACGATGTCCTTGACCCGCTTCAGGCCGTCCATCGATTCGCGCACCAGGTCGGTCACGTCTTCCTTGAGGAATTCCAGGTCGGCCTGTTGGCGCAGCGCCGCCAGCTGCGCCGCCAGCGCCGCATGCGGCGCGGCCGCCTGCTCGTAGCGCTCGATCACGCCCAGCAGGGTGCCGACGTAGTTCTTCAGCGAGCCCATGTTCGAGTTGACGAAGCCGACCGGGTTGTTGATCTCGTGCGCGATGCCGGCCGCCAGCTGGCCGATCGAGGCCATTTTTTCCGACTGCAGCAATTGCTCGTGGGCGTTGCGCAGCTCGCCGATCAGCGCCTGTTGTTCGACGCCCTTGGCCTGCAAGGTCTCTTCCATGCGCTTGCGCGCCGTGATGTCGGTCAGCGAGCCGATCACCTCCAGCGGCACGCCCTTGTCGTCGCGGATCAGGCGCAGCGTGTCGTGCATCCACAGATAGCTGCCGTCGCTGACGCGGAAGCGGTACTCGTAGGCGCGCTGGCCTTCGCTGAACACCAGCGCCAGGCTGGAGAAGATGCTGGGGGCGTCGTCGGGATGGATGTGGTCGAACCAGAAGTTGGGGTCGGCCACCATCTGCTCGGGACGGTAGCCCAGCACGTTCAAGGCGTTGTTGCTGACAAAGGTCATCTTGAAGTCGCCGCTGGGCACGGTGCAATAGATGATGGCCGGCGTGTTGTCGACCAGGTACTGCAAGCGCACCAGCGGAGAAGCCGCCTCGGCCACGGGCGCCGCGGCGGCGGGGGTGCCGGCGGCATCGGAGGAAAGAAAATCGAATTCGTCAAATTGCATATTGATAGCCTCGCGACAGCGTCTGTCCTGCGCAGATCGCGCAGGCGGACGGCATGCATCAACGTGCGCGGCTGAATGGATTATGCACTAGTTCCGGCATGGGCGGTGTTCAATGCGACCAGGTGGGCGACCAGTCGTGGACAGGCTCGGGCGGCGCCGGCGGCGGCGCCATCCAGGCGCGCGGATCGACCCGGTAGTACTTGAGGAATTCGGCGTACAACTCGGCGTGGTGCTCGGCCATCTGGTACGGTTTTTCAAAGAAGGTTTCGGTGGCGACGGCGAAGAACTCGGCCGGATTGGTGGCGCCGTAATGGTCCATCACGCTGTGCTGGCGGTACATGGCGCTGTGGCGCAGGCTCTGGAAATCGCGCTCCAGCACCTCCGACCATTCGCGGTAGCTGGCCGGGTTGCCCAGGTAGGGCGCGCCGTTGGCGCGGCCCGATTCGCTGTCGAGCTGGTGCGCGAATTCGTGCAGCACGACGTTGTGGCCGCGGCCGGGGCCGGACACCACGTCGTCCCACGACAGGATCACGCGGCCGTCGTCCCAGGATTCGCCCAGCATGCTGTGGTGGCCCGGCGTGACCACCCCGCCCGGCCCGATCTCGGCGCGCGGCGCCACGAAGGCGCCGGGGTAGACCAGGATGGTGTGCAGGGCCGGATAGACCTTGGACGGGCGGTTCAGCAACAGCAGGCAAGCCTGGCCGGCGATGGTGACGGCGATCTCGTCGGTCACTTCCAGGCCTTCGCAGCCGATGAATTTTTTCTGGTGCAGGAACTGCACCACCATGCGCTGCAACTGCTGCTGCAGATCGGGCGCCATGCGGCGGTAGACCGGGATGTTGTGCTGCAAGATGGCCTGCGCCCCGGCCGTCAAGGGCTGCGCCAGCACCCGCCGCAAACGCCAGCGCGGGTAGTAAAAAGGCAGCGCGATCAACAGCGCCGTCAGGCCGATCCAGGTCAAAGCTTCCATGTGCCGCGCGTCCGTTGAGATGTCCAGTCCAGGCTAGTTGGGGGGCCTTGTCGACATTTCAATATGCAAACAGCCGGGCATGCCCGGCCGTTCCATCATACGCGTGCGCCACGGCGGACGGTCAGGCGATTTCTTCTTTTTGCATCGATGGCGCCGAGCCAAACAGCGCCGCCACCAGCGGATCGCGCATCACCGGGCCGCGGTTGACGCGGATCGCGTAATGCGTGTCGTCGGCCAGGATGTGGAAGTGGCGGCCGCTGCCGGCCATCGCCTGTTCGCGCAGGCCGGGACGTTCCTTGCGCGGCGGCGCGCCTTCGCGCTTGGGCTGGACGATGGCGGCCAGGAAGGCGCCGACGCGTTCCGGGTCGGGCGTCAGCTGGTAGACCGCCTTGCCCAGGTAGGTGGCGGTGCCTTCGACATAGCGGGCCAGCTCGATCACGCCGGCTTCGCGCAGGTCGCGGATGTATTTGCGGGCGCCGGACGGCGAGAACTTCAGGAACCAGGCGATTTCATCGGCCAGCATTTCGTGCAGCTGCAATTCGCCGATCAGCTTTTGCATGTTTTCGATGCGGCGCAGCGTGGCCGAGGTCGAGCGGACCCGCTCGATAGAGGCCATCGACAGCGCAGGCTTCCGGTCCAGAGGCGCCGGGGCCGGACGGTCCACCAGCATCAGCTTGGCTGTGGTGGCGTGCATTTCCGGCGAGGCTTTCATCTCGTTCTGGACCAGATGTTGAGGTTGTCTAACTGCATGCATGGGAACACTCCTTATAACAATTGCCGAGATTAGTGGCAGCGGATAGCGTGGCGGGCGGCGGGCATCTCGCTACGTTCTCTGCATCTGGCTCAAGAATGCCTTTTCGCAGCGCATCGGTCTGTGCGGCAACGAACATTAGAGAACATCCTTGGCACTTAAGGTGTGACAAGGGGCGTTGAACTAAGTTTCCGGAACTGTGCCGGATTTGATACACCACAATCTTAGGTACGCTAGCGCACGGAAGAGCTGCACCAAATTCCCTAATCTTCGGTCCAACAGCGGTGCCTCAACATTGCTGGCAATGAAACACATCCAATCAATAAATCGGGAGCAAACCTGTGAACCACACTAAAAAAATCGCCCTCGCCGCCGCACTGTTGTGCGCGTCGTTCACCGCCCTGGCCCAGGATGCGGTCGTCAATCCATCGTGGTATATCCAGCCCAGCCTGAACGCCATGAAGCCCGATTCGGACTTCGGCGTGGACAAGCGCGGCTACGGCGCCGGCCTCAAGTTCGGCAAGGCCATCAACCAGGACTGGGATGTGCAGCTCGGCACCACCTACGCCCGCTCCCGTGAAAACGGCCAGCGCTACCAGCAAAACACGCTGGGCGTCGATGGTCTGTATATGTTCTCCCGCAAGACCTTCCGTCCCTTCCTGCTGGTCGGCATCGGCGCCGAACACGACAAGTCCAACCTGAACCTGGTCGGCCAGCGCAGCAAGACCTCGCCCTACCTGAGCGCCGGCCTGGGCTTCCAGGCCGACATCAACGACCAGGTCGCCTTCCAGGCCGACCTGCGCGACGTGCATGGCTTCATACGCGGCAATGAGTTCCCGAACAGCAAGAGCAATAACTACTACGCGACGGTCGGCCTGAACATCGCCTTCAACGCGCCGCCGAAAGCCGCGCCGGCCGCGCCGCCGCCGGCGCCGCAGGTCATGGAACCCGCGCCGCAGCCGGCGCCGGTCACCCCGCCGCCGCCGCCGCCACCGGCCCGCTTTGAAAAAGTGACGATGTCGGCGACCGAGCTGTTCGGCTTCGACAGCGCCAAGCTGGCGCCTGCGCAACCCAAGCTGGACGACATCGCCAACGTGCTGAACGCCAACCCAAGCATCGACAACGTGGTCATCTCCGGCTACACCGACCGCCTGGGCAGCGACAAGTACAACCTCAAGCTGTCCGAGCGCCGCGCCAACGCGGTCAAGGACTACCTGGTCGGCAAGGGCGTCGCCGCCAACCGCTTGAACGCCGTCGGCAAGGGCGAATCCAATCCTGTCGCGCAGTGCAACGACAAGAAGCAGAAGCGTGCCGACCTGATCAAGTGCCTGGAGCCTAACCGCCGCGTCGAAGTCGAGCAGATCACCATCGAACGCCGCGTGCAGTAAGCGCGATCAGCCCCGCTCCGGTAGCGGGGCTTTTTTCCGATGAAGCCAGATCTCGTGTCGGTGCTGCGATGCAGCGTGACCGAATGGTTGACACACCGCGCCAGCAGCAAGGGCGCGGCGTTGGCGTTTTACACGCTGTTTTCGATGGCGCCCATCCTGGTGCTGGTGCTGGCCATCGCCGGCTGGTTTTACGGTCCGCAGGCGGCGCAGGGCCAGTTGTTCGGCGAGCTGCGCGGCCTGGTCGGCGCGCAGGGCGCGCAGGCGCTGCAACTGGTGCTGGCCGGCGCCCGCAACAAGGAGGAAGGCCGGCTCGCCACCGCGCTGGCCGGCACCCTGCTGCTGTTCGGCGCGACCAGCGTGTTTGCCGAGCTCAAGGCCAGCCTGGACGATATCTGGCAAGTCCCGCCGCTGACCCACGGCAGCGCCTGGGACGTGATACGCACCCGCCTGCTTTCCTTCGGCATGATCTTGGTGCTGGCCTTCCTGCTGATGGTGTCGCTGGTGGTCAGCGCCGCGCTGGCCCTGCTGGAAAAGCTGTGGAGCGAATATTGGCGCGAAGCCGGGCTGGTGCTGTCGGCCATCAATTTCGTCATCGGTTTCATCGTCATCGCCGCCCTGTTCGGCGTGATCTTCAAGCTGCTGCCGCGCGTACGGCTGTCCTGGCACGACGTGACGATAGGCGCGACCGGCACGGCCGCGCTGTTCACGTTGGGGAAATACCTGATCGGGGTTTACATCGGCAACAGCGGCGTCACCAGCAGCTTCGGCGCGGCCGGCTCGGTGATCGCGCTGCTGCTGTGGGTGTACTACTCGGCGCAGATCTTCTTCCTCGGCGCCGAGTTCGCGCGCCAGTACGCGCTGCAACTGGGCAGCCTGCGCGTTGGTGCGCGTTGGGATCAGGCCTGACCCCAACCGACCAACAGATTACACCAGCGTGCGCCGCAGATAGGCGCGCCGCGTGGCGACCGGCAGATCGGCCACCGGCACCGCCGCGGCCAGCGCCTGCTGGTCGGCCTCGCGCACCTGGGCGTCGGGCGCCAGCACGCGGGCGATCACCTGCGGGCTGATGCCTATGCTCTGCAAGAACTCCACCGCGTTGGCGGTGCCGATGTCGCGCTGCATTTCCAGCGCATGGCGCACGATAAATTCAAGGGAGTGCCAGCCCGCGGTTTCCGAAGTCCCCGGTCGCTGGCGGCGGTCTTGCTCTGGACTCATGGCGCCCTCCTCAAGGTGTTGGTAATGCTCATGTTAGCCGACTGGCGCAGAGAAACAAGGGCTGGCGCGCAGGCCTATTCGCCCAGCAATTCCGCCACCACTTCCATGCCTTCGACGCGCTCGGCCACCACCTTGACGATGACGGTCAGCGGCACCCCCAGCAGCAAGCCGTAGACGCCCCACAACCAGCCCCAGAACAGCAGGCTGACGAACACCGCCGCCGCGTTCATGCGGGCGAAGCGTCCTGTCATCCAGGTCGCCACCACGCTGCCGACCAGCGTCGCGATCGCCAGCGACGTGCCCATCACCAGCACACTCATCTGCAGCGATTCGAATTGCATGAAGGCCACCGCGCCGGTGGCCAGCGTGATCAGCAAGGGGCCGAAGTACGGCATCAAGTGCAGCAGCCCGGCCACGATGGCCCAGGCGCCGGCGTTCTCCAGGCCGATCCAGCGCAGCGCTATCCACATCAGCAAGGCCAGCAGGCCGTTGGTGACGAGCAGCATCAGCATGTATTTCTGGATCGACGAGTTGATGTCCTCCAGGATGTGGACGGTGATTTTTTTCTTGCTCAGCGACGGCCCGGTCAGCTTGACCAGCTTGCGCTTGAAGATGTCGCCCGACAGCAGCAGGAAGAACACCAGGAAGATCACCATGGTCGCCTGGCTGAGGAAACCCATCACGCCCATCGAGCCGGCCCAGACCCAGTCCATCACCGGCAAGGTGCCGCCGTCCGCGGCCGGCGCGGCCTTGCGCAGGGCGCGGCGCTCCTGCGCGCCGGCGGTCGCTTGCTGCAATTCAGTGGCCACCGCCTGGATGCGCTGGAAGGTGCTGGGGCCGCCTTGCATGCGCGCGGTGAGCAGGCGCGACAGTTTGTGGCTGACGGTGGGCAGCTCTTCGACGATGGCCTGGAATTCGCCCTGCACCTTGTCGATCACGACGAAGGCGCCGCCCAGGATGGCGACCGTGACCAGCGTGGCGCCGAGCACGCGCGGCACGCGCCGGCGCTCCAGCCAGCACACGATGGGGCTGAGCATATAGCTGAACAAAATGCCGAGTAACAGGGGGACCAGGAAATTGCGCGACCATTGCAGCGCATAGACAAACGCCACGGTGGCGATGACGCCGAGCGCGAGGCCGCGGGCGTTGACATGCAGGGGAATACGGGGCAGATCGCCATCGGCAGCCACTGCGTTGTTGCGGGGAAGTTCGGCAGGCAGCTGGCTCATGATGGCTCGCAAAGAACTCCCGACGCGGCACGCCCGGATGGGCAGGCCGCGCCGGCAGGTAAGACTTACTTGACGCGGATGTCGTTCTTCACGGCGGTCACGCCTTTGACGCCGCGCGCCACAGCGCCGGCCTTGGCGATGTCTTCTGGCTGGGCGACGAAACCGCTCAGCTGCACGGTGCCCTTGAAGGTTTCCACATTGATTTCGGTGGACTTCAGGCTGGGCTCGTTGAAGATGCTGGCTTTGACTTTGGTGGTGATGACGGAATCGTCGACATACTCGCCCGTGCCTTCTTTGGTCGAGGTCGATGCGCAGCCGGCGGTGGCCAGCAGCGAAACGGCGAACAGGGCGGTAGCGATTTTGTGTGCGATTTTCATGGCATTCTCCTTGGAGGGTTTATTAACAGTGGTTTGTCAGCCAGCGGAACTTGATGTCTCCGCTACCGATGTAGAGGTTTTACGCCCCTTCCCTGCCCACCTCTGTACGGTACCGTACACAGGCCGCACATCGCCATGCTGGGTGCGGAAGCGCACAGACCCTCGCCGCACCGCTGTCTATGCTGGAATCACACATTTTCGGGAGGACAAGATGAAACACTCGACCACCATAGCAGCCATGCTGATCGCAGGAACCGCCGTCCTGAGCGGCTGCGCCGGCACCGGCCAGCCGCAAGGCAGTTACACCAACCCGGCGGACACCGCCTCCTACGGCACCATCGAATCGATCCAGGTGATGCAGGCCAAATCCGGCACCAGCGGCGCCGGCGCCGTCACGGGCGGCCTGGTCGGCGCCCTGCTGGGTAACCAGATTGGCTCGGGCAGCGGCCGCACCGCCGCCACCGTGGCCGGCGCAGTCGGCGGCGCCGTGGTCGGCAACAAGGTAGAAGAAAACCGCAGCCAGCCGCGCGAACAATACCAGATCAGCGTGCGCATGGACAACGGCGACTACCGCATCGTCAACCAGGACAGCGTCTACGACCTGCGCGCCGGCAATCGCGTGCGCCTGGTCGACGGCCGCGTGTACCGCTATTAATTTTTTTGCCGCACCGGCAGTCAAGCATATAACAAGGAGAACACCATGGGCACCATCATTCTGATCATTCTGATCCTGGCCTTGATCGGCGCTTTGCCGACCTGGCCGCACAGCCGCGGCTGGGGCTATGCGCCCAGCGGCATCACCGGCCTGGTGGTGGTGATCCTGCTGATCATGCTGCTGACCGGCAGGCTGTAACGACACTGGAGGACATCATGGCTCACTTCAAGCACCTCATCATCGGCGCGGCGCTGCTAGTCGCCGCGTGCGCCGCGCAGGCCAGCACCAACACCACGCCGCCGCAAAACGTCCAGTTGCAGAAGTCGGAAATCGCCAAGGGCGACCCGCCGCGCTGGTACCAGGACGACACCAGCCCGGCGGCGCAATTGCGCACCCTGCGCAAGGAAATCGGCGCCGCGCTGGCCGAGGCCACCATCGCCTGCAAGCAGGGTCCCGCGGCCGAACGCAGCACCTGCCTGAAAGAGGCCCGCGAAACCTACCGCCACGACATGGCGAACGCCGCGCAGATCCGCGCGGAGAACCATCCGTACTAAGGCCTAGGCCGCCCGTTCCTGGTCGTGCGCCGGCTGCCGCAACGGCGGCAGCTCGTGCACGACCAGCGGCGTGTCTTCCGTCACAAAGCTCAACCAGCCCGCCGCCGTGATGGCGCGCAGCGCGTCCTGATAGCCCTGTTCCCAGCGCCATTCAATCGAGCCCTTGGAGAAGTTGATGTCCTTGGCCGCCATATTCCAGTCGCGTCCCGCATAGGCCAGGCGCACCACGTGCAGCGTGCTGTCGCCGCCCAGCCCGGCCAGATCCTGCTGGCCCTGCTCCGACTTGGCCCGCTCCGGCAACTCCGCGTACAGCGCGCGCAGCTTCTGCTTGAGCTTGTGCGTGGCGACATAGTCCTGCAAGTGGCGCGTGGAACGCGAGGCAAAGCTCACATCCTTCTGCCTCGTCTGCACCTCGTCCAGCGTGGTCGGCTCCGGGCCGTCGGCGTTCCACAAGTCCACCATGAAGCACAAGGTATCGACATGCTCGTTATCGTCCAGCACGGTTTCCAGCGGCGTGTTGGAATACAGGCCGCCGTCCCAGTACAGCTCGCCGTCGATGCGCACCGGCGGAAAGCCCGGCGGCAAGGCGCCGCTGGCGCGCACATGGTCGGCGCACAACCGCTGCTCGCGGTTGTCGAAGCTGCGCAGCGAGCCGCAGGTGACCTTGAGCGCGTTGACCGTCAGCCGCATGCCGCCCGGCGCGTTCAGGTAGTCGAAATCGATCAGGCGCTCGAGCGTTTCGCCCAGCTCGCTGGTGTCGTAGAAGCTGGCCTGCTCGGGCGCCACGGCGGTCCCCATGGGGAACAGGCTCATGAAGCGCGGCTTGAAGAAGCCCGGCACGCCGCGCAGCACGGTGTCCCAGGTTTGCATCTGCACGTTGGAGCGCCGCTGCATGTCCGGCACCCGCGTCATGTCGTAGCTGTCGCGGTGGGCCACGCCGTCCCAGAACTGCTTGAGGCGGCTCAGGCGGGTCTCGTGCGGATTGCCGGCCAGGATGGCGGCGTTGATCGCGCCGATCGAGGTGCCGACGATCCAGTCCGGCGCCAGGCCGTGCTCGTGCATCGCCTGGAACACGCCGGCCTGGTAAGCCCCCAGCGCGCCACCGCCCTGCAACACCAGCACCACGCGCAAGCGCTCGGGATTCAAATTCGGTTTCGCACTGCTCATCTGTGACTCCAATAAAAAAAACGCCGCATTGGCGGCGTTTGGGGGATTACTCCTGCTCCGGCGCGGGTTTGCGCCGCAGCAGCCACGCCATGCCAAGGCCGGCGGCCAGGGCCAGGCCCATGGCCGGCTTGACCAGGCGCTTGCGGGCGACATACGAGCCCACCGTCAGCGCATACGGCAGCAAGGCCTTGAAGTTGACATTCTTCAGCCCGCCCGGCTGCAACAGGCCGCCGAGGCGGGCCTGGGCCATGCCGATGGCCTGCTCGACGGCGCCGTGCAACATGGCGTCCGGCTGCAGGGCATTGCCGACCAGCGCCTTGGCGTGCACCACCTTGATGCGATACAGCTCGCCTTCGCGGATCAGGCGCTGCTTGTCGGCCTCGACGGCGGCGCGTTCAGCTTGTTTGCTCATCTGCTCTCCCGGTTACAACAGCATGTCGCGGTCGGACTTCAGTTCCGCCATCGTCGCCGGCATCGACAGTTTGCCGCTGCGTATCAGGCCGCGCGCGTACAGGATCAAGCCGATCGCGATCAACAGGAACACGCCGGTGATGATGGGCAGGATCTTCCAGCCGAGCGCGTCCCAGGCCAGGTAGGCGATGGTCACCGTGCCGTAGGCCAGCGCGAAGCAACCCGCCACCACGGCCAGCGCGAACACCAGCACCAGCTGCAGCAGGTGATTGCGCACCTGCGACAATTCCAGCGCGGCCAACTCCAGCCGGGTCAGCACCAGGCCGATACTGTTGCGGGCGATATTGCCCAGCGACGCGATCAAGCCCGGTGGACGGTTCATCTCATCGGACACGATGGCTTACTTGCGGCCGATGATCACACCGATCAGCAGGCCGACGCCGGCCGCGGCGGCGATCGAGCGCCATGGGTTTTCCTTGACGTAGACATCGGCCTGCTTGGCCATTTCCTTGCTGGCGGCGAGCGCGCTTTGCTGCGCTTCGTGGGCCTTGGCCAGCGCGGTGTCGAGCGCGCGCATGCCGCGGCCGCGCAGTTCTTCGGCTTTTTCGCCGGTCAGCGCGGTGGCGGCGGTGAACAATGCTTGCGCATCCTTAACCAGAGTTTTCACGTCGTTATTCACGGTACTGATGTTTTGTTCCAGCATGATGGAGCTCCTGTTATGGTTGTGTGAAGTGAAAACTGTACAGCAAACTGCAAAAACAGCATTATCCCAGCAAATCGCGCATATCGTCCGCGTGTTCCTCTTCCACCGCCATGATCTTGATCAATAAATGGCGGGTGGTCGGATCGGTCGCGCCGATCTGTTCGATCATCTGGCGGTACGACTCAATGGCGACACGCTCGGCGATCAGGTTGGCCTTGATCATCGATTGCACATCGTCAGATGCATCATACTCGGCATGGCTACGTGCGAGCAATGTTGCCGGATTGAAATCAGGCTGGCCATTCAACTGGATGATACGCTCCGCCAGCCAGTCTGCGTGTTCTTGCTCTTCCATGGCGTGCTGCAGGAACTCGGCCTTGACCGAACCGTTGTCGCGACCGGTCACCGTGTAGTAGTGCCGCTTGTAGCGCAGGATGCAGACCAGCTCGGTGGCCAGCGCGTCGTTGAGCATCTTCAGGACGGCCGTGCGGTCGCCCTGGTAGCCGGCCGTGACCGGGCCGTCCTGCAGGTTGCGGGCGGCCGCGCGGATGGCCTCCTTGTCGATGCCGATGGGGGTGGAGTCAGCCATGATGTGCCTTCCTTAAAAGTTAATGACGGGTGGCGATCGGCGCGCCGTTCTGCGACAGCACGATCTCGACGCGGCGGTTCAGCTGGCGGCTGCCGGCATCGCTGTTGCTGGCGACCGGGAAGGCTGCGCCATAGCCGCGGGTGGCGATCTTGTCGCTCTTGACGCCTAGGCCGATCAGCGCGTTGCGCACCGATTCGGCGCGGCGCTGCGACAGCTCCAGGTTATGCGCGGCGCTGCCGGTGCTGTCGGTGAAGCCTTCGATCAGCACCGCGCTTTGCGGTTCCTGCAGCAGCACGTCGGCCATCTTCTGCGCGGTGCGCATGCCTTCCGCGCTGAGCTCGGCGCGGTCGACCTTGAACAGCACGTCGCTCAGGGTGATGACGATGCCGCGGTCGGTTTGCTTGGCTTGCAGGTCGGCCAGCTGCTGTTGCAGCGCGGCGTTCTTGGCCGCTTCGTCGCGGGCGCTGTTGGCGGCGGCGTCGGCCTGGGCGCGGGCGGCGTCGGCGTCAGCCTTGGCCTGGTTGGCTTGCGACTTGGCCTGGTTGGCTTCCACGGTGCGCTGCTCCAGGCGGATCTCGTCGCGCTGGTGGCCGGCGTTGGCCATCTCGCTCTCGGCCTGTTTCTGTTTCGCGACTTCACGCGCGGTGGCGATCTTCTGCTTGGCGATGTAGGCCAGCTTGTCGATCTCGTCCAGGCTTTCCTTCTTCGCGGCGGCGGCGTTGGCGCGGTCCAGCGCATCGGACGCGGCCTTGAATTCCAGCGGCGCGTTGGTCGCGACCGAAGGCGTGCTTTGCGCGGCCATGAAGTCGCCGCGGGTTTGATCGAGCAGGCTGGTGGTGGTCGGCGTGGTGCTGCACGCGGCGAACAGCATGGACAGCGCGAACACGGATGGAATGAGGTACAGGGATTTCATGGTGGGCTCCTTATTGTTGGCTGGTGGCGTTGCTGCGGTTCAGTTCTTCACGCAGGGCGCGTATGCTTTGCTGCAGCTCGTCCGCCGCCATGGTGGCCTTGGTCGAACTGGCCTTGCTCTGCGCCAGCTGGGCGTCGGCCGAGGCCTGGTTGGCCAGGTCCTGCGCGGTCTTGTAGTCCTTGGCGGCCAGCGCCTGGTTGGCGCGCATCAGCTTGTCGCGGGCCGACAGCATTTCCGCCGGCGCCAGGTCGGACGCGCCGGCGCTGGTGGCGTTGGCGACGGCGGCGCGCGACACGGCGACGTCGGCGGTGGCCGGGGTTTTTTCACTGGCGCAGGCGCTCAGGCCCAGTACGGCGGCCACGGTGCACAACAGGGTGAGACGGTTTTGAATGGTGGTCATTATTCTTCTCCTCAAAAAATCGTTCGGTAGGTTGACGTTATATGCCCTTGCCGATGCAGCCTCAGTACGGTGCCGCACATAGCTCGCCAGCTGCGGCCTAGTAAAATAGCGTCACTCCAATAAGAAAATAGGCCAGTCATGTCCCCTCTCCGCCGCCGCACCCGCATCGCCCTTGCCGTCGCCGGCGTCCTGCTCGCCGTGCCCGCCATCGCCGTCATCGTCCTGGTCAATGTCGACTGGAACCGGGCGCGCCCGTGGTTGAACGAGAAGGTCAGCGAAGCCATCGACCGTCCGTTCGCGATCCGCGGCGAGCTGTCGCTGACCTGGGAACGCCAGGGCCACGGCGACGCCGACCGCACCTGGCGCGACTACCTGCCGCTGCCGCACCTGGTGGCGCGCGACGTCCACGTCGGCAACCCGGCCGGCTGGCCGGCGCAGATGGAAATGACCAGCGTCAGCCAGTTCTCGTTCTCGATCGACCTGCTGCCGCTGCTGGAGCACAAGCTGGCCATCCCGGTGCTGCGCTTCGACAGTCCGGTGGTGCTGTTGCAGCGCCGCGAGGACGGCCGCAACAACTGGACCTTCAAGCCGGCCGACAAGCCCTCGCCGTGGAAACTGGATTTGCAGCGCGTGGTGTTCACCAAGGGCACGGTGCACTACGTCGACGCCATGACGCACGTGGACGCCGTCGCCGAGGTCGACACGCTGAACGCCGATCCGACCTACGGCGTGGCCTGGAAACTGCGCGGCAAGTGGAACCAGCAGAACATCGCCGGCGGCGGCAAGGCCGGCGCCGTGCTGTCGCTGCAGCAGCAATCGACGCCCTACCCGCTGGCGGCCGACCTCAACGTCGGCGGCACCCGCATCGCCATCGTCGGCACGCTGACCAAGCCGTCCGCGCTGGCCGCGCTCGACATGCGGCTCAAGGTGTCCGGCCCCAGCATGGCGCGCCTGTACGGCCTGACCGGCGTGCTGCTGCCGGAAACCCCGCCGTTCGCCACCGAGGGCCACCTGAGCGCCAGCCTGGGCGCCCACGCCAGCCGCTGGACCTACGATCAGTTCAGCGGCCGCGTCGGTCATTCCGACATCGGCGGCAAGCTCGACTACCAGTCCGGCCAGGCGCTGGCGCGGCCGTTGCTGACGGGCGCGGTGCAATCGAAGCTGCTGCAATTTTCCGACCTGGGGCCGCTGATCGGCGCCGACTCCAACGCCAGCAAGGAGGCGCGCGGCGTGGCGCCGGTGCAGCCGGGCGACCGCGTGCTGCCGGTGGAGCCGTTCAAGACCGAGCGCTGGACCGCGCTCGACGCCAAGGTCGGCTTCAAGGCCCAGCGCATCACGCGCGACAAGGACCTGCCGATCGCCAATCTCGACACCATGATCGCCATGCAGGACGGCGTGCTGTCGCTGACGCCGATGAACTTCGACATCGCCGGCGGCCGCTTCACCTCCACCGTGCTGCTGGACGGCAGCGGCAAGCTCAACCCCAACGCCATCCGCGCCGAACTGAAGGCCGGCGCGCGCCACCTCAAGCTGCGCCAGCTGTTCCCGCGCATCGCGGAAATGCAGGCCACGGTGGGCGAGGTCAACGCCGACATCTCGCTGTCGGCCACCGGCAACTCGGTGGCCGGCCTGCTGGCGACGTCGAACGGCGAGCTCAAAGGCGTGATCAACGAAGGCAGCGTCAGCAAGCTGCTGCTCGAAGAGATGGGCCTGAACATCGGCAACGTGGTGCTGACCAAGGTGATCGGCGACAAGCAGGTCAAGCTCAACTGCATGGTGGCCGACTTCGGCGTGAGCAAGGGCTTGATGCAGTCGCGCCTGTTCGTGGTCGACACCTCGGACGCCAAGATCGACGTCTCCGGCACCGTCAACCTGGGCAACGAGAAAATGGACCTGACCATGCGGCCCGACGCCAAGGGCTTGCGGGTGATTTCGCTGCGGGCGCCGATCTATGTGCGCGGCACCTTCAAGCAGCCGGACATCAGCGTCGACAAGGGGGTGCTGGCCTTGCGCGCCGGCGGCGCGCTGGCGCTGGCCATCGTGGCGCCGGTGGCGGCCATCCTGCCGCTGATCAACGCTGGCCCCGGCGAAACCACCGGCTGCGCCACCCTGCTGGCCCAGCAAGGCGGCAAGCCGGTGGCGCCGCCGCCGGGCAAGACGCTGGCGCCGAAACCGCCGCTCAAGCACTGAAGGCGGCTGCGACTCTGTGTGCGCTGCCGAACGGAATCGCCCCGGATTCTTGCGTACGCTTAGGTCATTGGTGTGGGCACTCCCCGCCGCGCCTCAATCAGTAGCAAGGAGAAAATCATGAACAACATCAAACAGCTGGTATCGACCGTCGCCATCGTGGCGGCCACCCTGGGCCTGAGCGCATGCGCGGGCATGTCCAACCAGGACAAGAACACCGCCATCGGCGCCGGCGTCGGCGCCGTGGCCGGCTCGGTCCTGACCGGCGGCAGCCCGATCGGCACCGTGGGCGGCGCGGCGGTCGGCGGCGTGATCGGCAACCAGGTCAACAAGCCGCCGCGTTAATCGGCCATGGCCGCAAAAGAAAAGCGGACCGCCTGGTCCGCTTTTTCGTTGGGCCGGCTCGCACATCAATGAGGCAGCAGCGGATAAATCACCAAGCCAACCAGGGCGGCAGCCGCCACCACCACAGGCTCCTGCAATTTCTTGAACTTCCATAACAGCACGATCGCCACCAACGCGATCAGCAAGGTCGGCAGGTCCACAATCGAGCGCCGCGCGATCACGAGCACCGAGCCGGTGATGGCGCCCACCGCCGCCGCCGTGATGCCGTCGACAAACGCCATCACGCCGGGCAGCTTGCCGTATTTCTTGAAGTACGGCGCGGGCAGGATCGTGAACAGGTAGCAGGGAATGAAGGTGGCCAGCGCCGCCACCGAGGCGCCCGGCAGGCCGGCGATCAGGTAGCCGATGAAGCCGACCGTGATCACCACCGGGCCCGGCGTGATCATCGCCACCGCCACCGCGTCGACGAACTGCTTGTCGTTGAGCCAGTGGTGTTCGGTGACGACGCCGCCGTACAGGAAAGGCACAATGGCCAGGCCGGAACCGAAGACGAACGCCCCGGCCTTGGCAAAGAAGATGCCGATCTGCGCCAGCAGCGACAGGTCGATGGCGGCCGCCACGACCGGCATCGACGGCGCTTGCGCCAGCACGATCGCCGGCAGGCCGCCCTTGAGCCACCTGGGCGGCGCGCGCAACAACCAGACCAGCACCCCGGCAGCGATGAACAGCCACGCCACTTCCGATTCGGTGACCACCGTCACCGCGGCCAGCAGCAGGTAGATGGCCCACAGCAGTTTGTCCCTGCCCACGCTCTTGATGGTCAGCTTCCTGGCGCTGATGGCGATGATGGCGATCACCGCCGCGCCGACGCCGTAGAACACCGCCTGCATCCACGACAAGCCGCCAAAGCGCACGTAGGCCCAGCCCAGCGCCACCACCATCAGGAACGACGGCAGCACGAACGCCAGGCCGGCCAGCGTGGCGCCGAGGATGCGATAGTGCACATAGCCCATGTAGATGCCCAGTTGCGCCGCCAGCGGACCGGGCGCCATCTGCGCCAGCGCCAGGCCTTCCTTGTAGTCGCCGTCGCTGATCCAGCCGCGCGCTTCGACCAGGTCGCGGTGCATATAGCCGACCAGGGCGACCGGCCCGCCAAAACCGAAACTGCCCAGCCGCAGCATGTAGCGGACCATTTGCCAGAGGGTATAGCCGGGTTTGCCTGCGTTCGATTCCACGATGGACATGATGTTCTCCTTACGGTGTGGCCGGCGCGGCCGGGGGGCTGCCGAAATGGGCGTACAGGGCGTCGAGCACGGCGCTCATCGCCGCCAGCAGCTGATCGTCGTCGCCCGCATGATGGCGGGCGCCGGCCAGCATCGCCTCGAAGCCGGCCGCTTCCGGCACAAAGCCGCTGCCGACATCGAGCGCGTGCACCATCGCGCCCAGCCGCCTCAGGCCACGGTCCTGCTCCAGCGCGAAACTGGCCAACAGCACCTCGAACGTGACGCGCTCGCCCACATGGGTAAAGGCGGCGTGGTCGAAATCGAATCCCAGCGCGTCGGGCGGGCAATCGGCGGGCGTGGCCAGCCATAGGAAGCGGGCCTGCGGATCGATGAAGCGCCGTATCAGCCAGGCGCTGGCAACGCGGTCCACCCACAGATGGCGGCGTGTGGCCCAGGTCCGGCCCTGGTAGAGGGCAGGATCGCGCGCTGGAATCTCGGCCGCGACGGCTTGCGGCTCGCCGGGCGACAGCAGCGATTCAGCGCTGTTAAGATAATCCATCCACGCCGCTTCGGCGGCGGCGCTGGCCTGGTTGGGGAAGTAATCGACCGCGCAAGCCGCCTCGTACTCGCGGCGTATTTTGCGCAGCGAGCGGTTAATCTCCTGGGGCGACTGGCCGGCCAGCAAGCGCTGGGCCGCGTCCAGCATGTGGGCGAACTCGCTCCAGGCAGCGCCGCGGTCGAACAGGGCGCGAAAAGCTTCGTCCTCGCCGGCCGACTGGGCCTGCACCGTCAGCAGCCAGGCGCTGCCGCCTTCGCGGATGGTCTCGGCCGCCAGCTCGGATAATTGATGCTGCTCCGCCGCGCGCTCCGGCAACAGATAGGCGCCGTCGCGCAAGGCGCCGCAGCCCAGGCTTTTCAGGGCGCGCCAGATCCGCATGCGCGCCGTGGCGCTGTCCGAGGGCAGGCTGACGATCAGCAGCAACCAGCTTGTATCATTGGAATTCATCGCTAAAGCATAGCAGAAGTAGCGATCAATACAATATTTGTTATGATGTTTACTTATTCAGTCTCGGACATATATGAAACTCCTCTCCATGCATAAGGGCGTCGTCTACGCCTTGTTGGCTGCGGTCCTGTTCGGCGCCAGCACGCCGTTTGCCAAGGCCATGGTCGACCAGGTCGAACCGGTCATGCTGGCCGGCGCGCTCTACCTCGGCAGCGGCCTGGGCCTGTCGGTCTTTTACCTGCTGCGCGCCGTTGCCCAGCGTGGCCGGCAGGTGGACAGCGCCGGCCTGACCAGGCCGGACTTGCCCTGGCTGGCCGGTGCGATCGCCGCCGGCGGCATCGCCGGGCCGGTATTGCTGATGTTCGGCTTGAGCTTGACGCCGGCGTCGTCGGCATCGCTGCTGCTCAACATGGAAGGCGTGCTGACGTCCATGCTGGCCTGGTTCGTGTTCAAGGAAAACTTTGACCGCCGCATCTTCATCGGCATGCTGCTGATCGTCGCGGCAGGCATTTTGCTGTCGTGGGAACAGCTCCCCGCGTTCGGCGTGCCTTGGGGCGCGCTGGCCATCGTCGGCGCCTGCCTGTGCTGGGGCATCGACAACAACTTGACGCGCAAGGTCTCGGCCAGCGACGCGGTGCAGATCGCCTGCCTCAAGGGCCTGGTGGCGGGCGCCGTCAATGTGGCGCTCGCGCTGGCGCTCGGCTTTCATCTGCCGCCGGTGTCGACCGCGCTGATGGCGGGCGTGGTCGGCCTGGGGGGATATGGCCTGAGCCTGGTGATGTTCGTATTGGCGCTGCGCCATCTCGGCACGGCACGTAGCGGCGCGTATTTTTCGGCAGCGCCGTTTGTGGGCGCGGCGATTTCGCTGGTGATGCTCGGCGACCAACCCGGCCCGCTGTTCTGGGTCGCCAGCGCACTGATGGGCGCGGGCATCTGGCTACACCTGACTGAAACGCATGAACACGAGCATGAGCATGAAGCATTGGCGCATAGCCACCGCCACCGCCACGATGCGCACCACCAGCACACGCATGACTTTGAATGGGACGGCAGCGAGCCGCACGCCCATCCCCACCAGCATCAGCCGATGCGGCATGCGCATCAGCACTATCCCGATATCCATCATCGCCACGCGCACTGAGGGGTGCCGGTTCGAGCTCACAGAAAGACGTTCGCCATGCCGATGGCGCCGTCGTCCTTGACCAGCTCGTAGCAACGGCAGGATGCCGCCTCCAGCCCGGCCGAATCGAGGATCTCGATATTGCCCCGGCTGTAGCTGATCAGCTTCTGGTTTTGCAGCGCGCTGGCGGCCTTGGTCACGCCCACGCGGCGCACGCCCAGCGCGTGCGCGAGGAACTCGTGGGTCAGGTGGAATTTCTCCGATTGCAGGCGGTCGCGCGTGATCAGCAGCGAGCGCGCCAGGCGCGCCTCCAGCACGTGGAAGCGGCTGCAGACGGCGATCTGGATCGCCTGCGCCAGCAGGGTGTCGGTGTAGCGGTACAGCAGCCGTTGCAGCGAGGCGGTGTGCTTGAACTCGGCGCGGAAGGCCGCCGCACTGACGCGGCTGGCGCGCCCGGCGCGCTGCACCACCGCGCGCACCAGCGCCTGTCCACGGCCCAGCGCCACCGACGCGCCTATCATGCCCTCCTGCCCCACCGAGCCCACCTCCAGCGTCATGCGGCCTTCGGCCACCGCCAGCAGCGAGATCAGGCAGCCGACCGGAAAGTAAACGTAGTCGATGGTCTGGCCAGGTTCATACAGCACCTCGCCCGCCTCCAGCCTGACCGTGTCGCACAGCGCCAGCAACTTGCCGC
Organism: Duganella sp. GW821-FHT07G03; assembly: GCF_059418605.1. Lineage (NCBI taxonomy): Bacteria > Pseudomonadati > Pseudomonadota > Betaproteobacteria > Burkholderiales > Oxalobacteraceae > Duganella > Duganella sp. GW821-FHT07G03. Next base: position 172,724 of record NZ_JBWKQE010000007.1, on the reverse strand, counting down.
GGTCTTCGTCCGGCAGGCCGGACAACAAGCGGTTCAGCACGGGCCTGGCTTGCGCCCTGTCGTCGTCGGAAAAAATGGAGGGATGGGTATGCATGGGACCAGCGTAAAGGCTGCGATTTTCCCTGTATGTACGGTGACGCACGGAAGCAGTACAAGTCTTCAGGGAAAATCCAAGCTGCAATCCACTACGCCAACCAAAAACAGGACAATCATCATGGACACCCTAACCAGCAAGCCATCGCTCCACCCTATCATGGTCATCGCCGCCGTCGCGGTGGTACTGTTCTGCGGTGTCGGCAGCGCCGCCATCATGGGCTGGCTGCCGACTTCCAGCGCCACCGTGGCGGGTAGCGCGCCGATGCCGGGCCAGCTGTCGTCGGTGCCGCCGGCGGAACAGCCGCTGCCGTCACAGCAATCGCAGCAGGCCGGCTACGCCAACAACGCCGCACCGGCCCAGGGCCAAGCTCCCGCGCAGCAACAGCAGCAGGAACAGCTCGCGCAACAGGGTCCGGCCGTTTGCAGCAGCTGCGGCGTGGTGGAGTCGGTGCGCTCGATCGAACATCGCGGCCAGGGTAGCGGCGTGGGCGCGGCCGGCGGCGCCATCCTGGGCGGCCTGCTGGGCAACCAGGTCGGCAGCGGCCACGGCCGTCAACTGGCTACCGTGGCCGGTGCGGTCGGCGGCGCCGTGGCCGGCAACCAGGTCGAGGGCAATATGAAAACCACGCACAGCTGGGAGATCGTGGTGCGCATGGACAATGGCAAGAAACGCGTGCTGCACCAGTCGGCGCAGCCGCAATGGCGTTCGGGCGACCAGGTCAAGATCGTCAACGGCCAGTTGCATTCTGCTTAAGTACGATACCGTACAGAAGGTCCCTTCGCCTTTGCAGATAATGGCTACAAGATACGAACATGGCAACAGGGTTGCAGGTTCGAGATCGCAATCGATGACCAACATGGACGTCGCATAACAACCTGAGGAGAGAATCATGCTCTATACCATCGCTGTCGTTTTGCTTATCCTGTGGCTGCTAGGCCTGGTCACGTCCTACACCATCGGCGGGTTTATCCACATCCTGCTGGTCATTGCTATCATCATGGTGCTGCTGCGCCTGATTAGCGGACGCGGCGTGTAGCGCCACCTCGGCAAGCCATTGAAGCGGCGTTCCACCCAGCGGTGGTGCGCCGTTTTTCATTTCAGGAGATCACATGAAGCGACTGATAATTTCCCTGGCCATGTTGGCCGCCGTGCAGGCATCGGCCCAATCCATCAAGCCAGGCTTGTGGGAGCTGACCAACAAGGTCAAGACCGGCAACGCGCAGGCCGACCAGGCGATGAGCATGGCGCTCAAGCAGCTGGCCAATATGCCGCCCGAGCAGCGCGCGCAGATCGAGGCGATGATGAAGCAGAACGGCGCCTCCATGCCCACGGCCGGCGGCGACGGCGCCATGGTCATCAAAGCCTGCGTCACGCCCGAGATGGCGGCAAAAAAAGAACTGCCGATGAATCAGCAGGGCAAGTGCACGTCGAAGAGCGATCCGGTGGCGGGCGGCCTGAACATTTCATTCAGCTGCACCGACCCGGTCTCCAACGGCAGCGGCACGCTGCGCTTCAACGGCGACAGCAGCTATCTGATGAACATGAACATCAACAGCGAGGCCGGCGGCAAGCCGCAGAACGTGCAGGTGGAATCGACCGGACGCTGGCTGGGCGCCACCTGTCCGGCCCGCTCCAACTGAACTGATTACTCGCTGTCGGAGAACGCCATGTAGCGCTGGAAGGCCAGCGTGGCGATCGGACCGACCGGCAGGCTGCGCGCTTCATAACGGATGCAGGGCGTGACCTTGCCGTAGTTGCCGGTGTTGAAGATCTCGATGGCCGTCTCCAGCTCCTCGGGGCGCACCGAACGTTCCTCCACCGCGATGCCTTCCTGCGCCAGCAAGGCGATCACGCGCGCGCGGGTGATGCCGGACAGGAAAGTGCCGTTGGCCACCGGCGTCACCACCCTGCCTTCGGGCGTGACCAGGAACAGATTGGCCGATGCGAACTCGGCCACGTTGCCGGCGTTGTCGCACACCACCGCGTTGTCAAAGCCGCGCTGCTGCGCCTCGCGGATGGCCTTGCTGGTGTTGGCGTACAGCGCCGAGGCCTTGGCGTCGGTCGGCGCCATCGACGGGTCGGGACGGCGCAGCGCCGTCAGGCAGGCCGAGAAGCCGGTGAACGGCGGCATCGGCGCGTCGAACAGGGTCAGCGCGAAGGCGCTCTTTTCCGGCAGCGGCACCAGCAGGCCGTCGGTGCCGAACACCAGCGGCCGCACGTACAGCTCGGCATCGGCCGGGAACTTGGCCACGCCCTCGCGCACCAGCTGTTCCATCTGGTCGACGCTCAGCGGGCACACCAGGCCCACCCGCTCCGACGAGGTGATCACGCGTTGCAGGTGCAGGCGCAGGTCCGGCATGTGGCCGCGTATCGAACGCGCGCCGTCGAACACGGATGACCCCAGCCATACGCTGTGGTCCATCGCGCCAAACAAAGGGGTATTGCCTTCAGACCAGCCGCCGTTGAAGTAAGTCAGATACATGCTTGTTCCTGGTGATCAGTAAAACAGGCAATTTAGCACGGATCAGAAAGAGTGGCGCAAGCCGATGGTGATGGCGCGGTCGCCGCGGCCAGGGGCGCTGGCGTTGCCGACCGTGTAGCCGGCGCCGTTGCGGTTCTGGATGCGCGCGAACGAGGCATACAAGTCGGTGCGGCGCGACAGCGCGTAACTGGCGCCGACGGCGATCTGGTTGGCGTCGCGGTTGGCGGCGCTGCGGTCGTCCTTGTGGATGTAGGACGCCAGCCAGGTGGTGGCGCCCATCGGCACGGCGATGCCGACCAGCACATCGCGGCTGTTATTGGACGGCATGCTCTGCACCACCGCGCCGTAGGGGTTGGACATGTCCCACGGCGAACTGCCGTCGCCCCGGCTGTGGCCGTAAGCGGCATAGGCGACGAAGCGGCCGAAATCGATATTGGCCGCCACCAGCGTATTGCTGGCCGACTGGTCGACCGCCGGCGTGCTGCCGCTGGCGTCCAGCAGATTGTCCTTGCGCTGATGGGTGATGCGCAGCGTGGCGGCGCCGTTGGCATAGCCGATGGTGGCGCCGTAAGCGCGGTTGACCTTGCTGTTGTACGGCGATTCGCCGAAGCTGTAGATGGCCGCGCCGGTCCAGCCGCCCCGGCTGCGCGGCGACTGGTACTTGATCGTGTTGTCGTAGCGCTGCGTGGTGGTGCCGACCAGGTTGGCCGCGCTGCCCGCCATGCCGCCGTGGAAGGGATCGGCGACGTCGATCAGCGTCTCGTAGACCAGGTTGTACTGCCGGCCCAAGGTGACCATGCCCAGCGGGCCGTCCAGCCCGACATAGGCCTGGCGGCCGAACAGCTTGCCGTTCTGGTCGGAGGCGCCGGTATCGTTGAGGATGCCCGCCTCCAGCGTATAGACCGCCGCCGTGCCGCCGCCCAGCTCCTCGCGCCCGCGCACGCCCAGCCGCGAGCCGGACGCGATCCCGCTGTCGAGCCGGGTGCGCGCGCAATCGCCGCTGCAACCGCGTTCCGCCACCACGCCGGCGTCGAGCAGGCCATACACCTGCACCGGCGACGCCGTTTGCGCCGCCGCGGACAGCGGATAGGTCAAGGCCAGCGCCAAGCCCGAAGCGTACAGGATGGGTTTCATAAGCTCCATCGTAGGACAGTGGGCGCAACACCTCTGTGCGCAGCAGCACGTTTCCAGCATATTTTGCGGCTACTTGGTTTATAGTGACATTTCACCATGCGAAAGGCGGTCCCCATGCAGGCCCTGTATGACGGCAAGCGTTGCTCCCCGAGCGCAGCACTGGACCTGCTGCGCGACGGCGACACCATCATCGTGCCCTGCGGCGCCGGCGAGCCGCCCGCGCTGCTGCATGCGCTGTCCGACCAGCGCACCCGCTTTCACGACGTCAAAGTGGCGCAGATCCTGGCGATGCGCAAATACGCCTACTTCGATTGCGACACCGCCCACCATGTGCGCCATGTCGCGCTGTTCTTCGGCGGCGCCTCGCGCGCGGCCGGCCAGGCGGGCTGGGCGGATTTCGTTCCCGCGTATTTTTCCGAGCTGCCGGCGCTGATCGAACGCGAACTGCTGCCGGCCGACGTGGTGTTCTCGATGGCCTCACCAATGGACGAGCACGGCAACTTCGCGCTCAGCCTAGGCGCCGACTACACGATGGCCGCCATCCTCAAGGCGCGCGCGATCGTGTTGGAGGTCAATCCCAACGTGCCTTACGCGCACGGCCAGTGCCACGTCCACCTCTCGCAGGTGACGGCGCTGGTGGAAAGCAGCGAACCGGTGATCGAAGTCGGCCTGCCCAAGATCGGCCCGGTGCAGGAAGCCATCGGCCGCCATGTGGCGGCGATGATCGAGGACGGCTCGACGCTGCAGATCGGCTACGGCGGCATCCCCGACGCGGTGGTGATGCAGCTGACCGCCAAGCACGACCTGGGCGTCCATACCGAGATGATCGGCGACGGCATCTTGAAACTGGTCGAATGCGGCGCCGTCAACAACAGCCGCAAGACCTGGCTGCCGGGCCGCATGGTGGCCACCTTCGCGCTCGGTTCGCGCAGGCTGTACGACTTCATGCACCAGAACCCGATGCTGGAAATGCACCCGGTCAGCTACACCAACGATCCCTACCTGGCCGGCCAGAACAACCAGCTGGTGGCCATCAACGCCAGCCTGCAGGTCGACCTGCTGGGCCAGTGCGGCTCCGAGAGCCTGGCCCACCTGCCCTATTCCGGCACCGGCGGCCAGGTCGATTTCGTGCGCGCCGCCAACCGCTCGCGCGGCGGCAAGGCCTTCATCGTGCTGCCGTCCACCGCCAGGGAGGGTTCGATCTCGCGCATCGTGCCGACGCTGACGCCTGGCACCCACGTCACCACCGGCAAGAACGACGTCAACTACGTGGTCACCGAATACGGCGTGGCCCAGCTGCGCGGCAAGTCCGCCCACCAGCGGGCCGAGGCGCTGATCGCCATCGCCCATCCCGACTTCCGCGCCGAACTGCGCCAGCAGGCCCGTAAAATATTGCTCTGCTGTTAGCGGAGTTTCCGGGCGGACAGGCAATGTTCGCCAGCGTACATACTTGCCAGACTTATACGTCTATACTGCGTTTTTTGTCCTACGCGGTCCGCCCGCCTTACGCATGCTAGAGATCCTCGAACGCATCGATGCAGACAGCAGCGACATCGGCCTGATGGTCGAGCTGTTCAATACCCTGCGTCCCCAACGCGCCACCGACGGCGCGCGCGCCACCGCCAACGTGCGCACGCTGTGCCAGCTATTGAAAGGCAATCCGGCGCACGCGCTGGCCTTGCGCCACTACGCGTGCAAGCTGCTGGCCAGCCGCCGCCACGCCAGCCTGTACACCGAGATCGGCGTGCTGTCGAACGACGGCTTCTTCAGCGAGCTCAAACGCCGCATCGCCTACCGCATCCTGCCGCCCGCGCTGGGCGAGGTCTACCTGAGCGATGCGCTCGACCAGGTGATCTACAAACGTACCGACCACCTCTGGATCGCCGCCGTGCCGGCCGCCGACTGGCTGGCCCTGGTGGACGTGGTCGGCCTGCACGACGCGGCGGACGCCGGCCCCAACCTGATGCTGCCCGGCCTGCTCGAATCGATACGCACGCTGTCCTACCGCGTCAGCGCGATCGGCCTGGAACCCAAGCTGACCAATTTCCATACCGAGATCGAGACCTACGAATCGCCATTCATGGTGCAGAACTACGAGGTCAACGCCTATCTCGACAGCTACCAGCGCATGCTGGCCGGCGACGAGGCGCCGCTGGAAGACGCCCGCCACCTGCTGGTGATGCTGGACCAGTGCGACGTCGTGGTGGCCAAGATCCGCAAGAAGGCGCTGAGCCAGGGCACCAGCATCGCCCTGACCTACCTGCTGGTGACCTTGACGCAAAGCATAGACCGGCTGCGCAAGCTGCTGTTCCTGGTCGACGTCAGCGGCGAGCTGCAGGCGACGCCGCCGGCCGACCTCAAGCTGCTGGCCGCGACCCACGCGCCGCACCAGCAGGAAGGCCCGCCCAACCCGCGCCGCGGCGCCGCGGTCGGCATGGCGCTGGAGCTGATCGAGGCGCACAACAACAAGTACATGGTGCGCGACCTGATGCGCGACAACATCGACCTGTTGGCGCGCAACGTCACCGAGAACGCCAGCCACACCGGCGAGCACTACGTGGCCGACAGCCGCAAGGAACTGGGCAGCATGTTCGTGTCCTCGGCCGGCGCCGGCCTGGTGATCGGCTTCATGGCGCTGTTCAAGATCCTGATGTCCTACCTGCGCGCCGCGCCGCTGGTCGAAGCCTTCCTGTTCAGCATGAACTATTCGCTGGGCTTCATGTTCATCCACCTGCTGCACTTCACGGTGGCCACCAAGCAGCCGGCGATGACGGCCTCGCGCATCGCCGCCGGCCTGCACAGCAAGGACGGCCGCAACATCGACATCGACAGCATGGCCGAGCTGTGCAACAAGGTGATCCGCACGCAGAACATGGCGGTGCTGGGCAACCTGGCCACCGCCATCCCGACCGCCTGGCTGATCGCCATGGCCTGGCCGCTGATCACCGGCCACCACCTGGTGTCGCCGGAGAAGGCCATGCGCCTGCTGAGCGACATCGATCCCATCCATGGGCCGACCCTGGTGTACGCGGCCATCGCCGGCGTCTGCCTGTTCGTCGCCGGCCTGATCTCGGGCTACTACGACAACAAGGCGCTGTACACGCGCTGGGCGCAACGCATCGCGCAGCTGCGCGGCCTGCGTTGGCTGCTGGGCCAGGAGCGACTGGAGCGCCTGGGCGTGTACATGGAGAACAACCTGGGCGGCCTGATGGGCAACTTCTTCTTCGGCATCCTGCTGGGCGTGATGCCGCTGCTGGGCTTCCTGCTGGGCATGCCGCTGGATATCCGCCACGTCACCTTCTCGTCGGCCAACTTTGCGACAGCGATGGTCGGACTGGACTACCATGTCAGCTGGGAACTAGTGCTGACCTCGGTAGCGGGCTTCCTGGCGATCGGCTCGGTCAACCTGCTGGTCAGCTTCGGGCTGGCGCTGTGGGTGGCGCTGCGCTCGCGCCAGGTGCGCTTCAAGCACGGCTGGCTGCTGGTGAAGGCGCTGGGCCGGCGTTTCCGCCAGGGGCCGGTGTCGTTCCTGTTTGGCTCGGCGGCAGAAGAAGCGGCGCAGTTGGCGCCGCCCGATGAAACGCTCACTCCTGAAAAGACGCTCAAATGAAAACCGCGCGCATGCGTTGCTGGCTTCCGCTCTGCCTGATGTGCTGGGGCTTGCTGGGCGCATGCGCGTCATTGCCCAACGTGACGGCGATGAGCGGCCAGCTCGATCCGGCCGCCGTGCCCAGCGTCAAGGGCGTCCACGGCGACTTGAGCGCCGAGCGCGGCAAGGCCTTGCTGGCCAAGCGCTGGCCGAAAGGCTCGCTGGACATGCAGGCGCAAGCCGCGCTGGAGGAAGCGGCCACCGGCGTGCCCCTGATCGCCGGCAACAAGACCACCTTGCTGTTCGACGGCCCGCAGACCATGGCCGAGATGCTCAAGGCCATCAACGGCGCGCGCAACAACATCAACCTGGAAACCTATATCTTCGACCAGGACGAGCTGGGCCTGAAGTTCGCCGACGCGCTGATAGAAAAACAGCGGCAAGGCGTGACGGTCAACATCCTGTACGACAGCGTCGGCACGCTGGGCGTGCCGGCCGAGTTCTTCAAGCGCATGCGCGAAGCGGGCATCCACCTGATCGAATTCAACCCGGTCAACCCGGGCAAGCTGAGCGGCGAAAGCTGGAAGCTCAACAACCGCGACCACCGCAAGGTGCTGATCGTCGACGGCAAGATCGCCTTCACCGGCGGCATCAACATCAGCGCGACCTATGCCAAGAGTTCGCTGTTCCGCTCGTCCGCCAGGCCGACCGACAAATCGCAGGTGGGCTGGCGCGACACCCACGTCAAGGTCGAAGGCCCGGCGGTGCAGGCCTTCCAGTGGCTGTTCGTGCGCCAGTGGGCCACGCAGGACAAGGATGATTTGACGGAGGCCGACTACTTCCCGCAACCGGTGATCGCCGGCGACAAGGTGGTGCGCGTGCTGGGCAGCGAGCCCGGCGGCAGGTTCGAGATCTACAAGGCCTACAACCTGGCGATCCAGGAAGCGAAGAAAAGCATCCACATCACCTCGGCCTACTTCGTGCCGGACCGGCAGACGGTGGAAGCGCTGATGGCGGCCGCGCGGCGCGGGGTGGATGTCAAGATCGTGCTGCCGGGCGTCTCCGACAGCGGGCTGGTGTTCTACGCCGGCCACGCCTTCTACGACGACCTGCTCGACAGCGGCGTCAAGATCCACCAGCTGAAGCTGGCGGTCTTGCACGCCAAGACCGCCGTCATCGACGGCAACTGGTCGACGGTGGGCTCGACCAACATCGACACCCGCAGCTTCCTGCACAACAGCGAGCTGAACGTGGTGATCATGGGCGACGCCTTCGGCGGCGAGATGGAGCGCGCCTTCCAGGAAGACCTGCGCGACTCGGTGCAGATCACGCCGGAAGCGTGGCGCCACCGCCCGTGGGCCGACCGCCTGCGCGAATTCGCCGCCCGCTTCATGAACTATTGGCTTTAACCACGAATGTCAGACGTGACCCCACCCGGGTTTAGGCTTCGGCGGTAAGCGTCCAGGCGCCGCCGCTGCGCTGGAAGCGCTCGGTGTGCGCCAGTTCGAAGCTGCCTGTGCCGTCCACCCAGCTGTAGCGCTGCACTTCCACCTTGTCGTGCTCGACGCGGATGACGTTGAACGAATTCGATTCGCCCCGCCCGCGTGTGGAGGTGGCCGTTCCCGCCTGCACCATCAAGGCCGCGTAGCCGCTGATCTCGTAACGCTGCGCCGTGTTGTGCGCGTGGCTGACGTGCAAATGCCCGGCCAGCAGCAAATCCACGCCGCATTCGGCGAACGCCCGCATCGCCAGCGGCGCGCGGTTGACCAGGTCGTTCTCGTCGAGCGCCTCCGGCATGTCGAAGGGGTGATGGGTGACGATGATGCGCGTCAGTTGCGGGTCCACCGCGCCCATGCGGCGGCGGATCTGCTCGATCTGTTCACCGTTGATGCGGCCATCCTTGAAGGTCAGCGAACGCGCGGTATTGATGCCCAGCACGGCGATCTCTTCATCCACATACTCAGGCGTCAAGTCCAGCGTGACGTAGCGGGTATATTTGCGCAATGGCGTCAGGAAACGGCTGGCGACGTTGTACAGCGGGATGTCGTGATTGCCAGGCACCACGATCTGCGGCCCCGGCAAAGTATCAAGGAAGGCCCGCGCCGCCTTGAACTCTTCGGTCTTGGCGCGCTGCGTCAGGTCGCCGGACACCACCACCACGTCCGGCGCCAGGCTGGCGACCAGCGCTTGCAGCGGCCGCAGCAGATTCTGGTCGACGCGGCCAAAATGCAGATCGGATAAATGGACGATGGTGCGCATGCTACCCCTCCTGGGCCGGTACGATGACGCTCAACGCCGCCGCCCGCGAGCGGTAGCATAGCGGCGGCTTCATCAACGACACTTCGCCGTCGGTGGCCACCCGCATGTGATGGTGCCGCGTTTCGATGATCAACTCCGGCGCCGACAGCACGTCGAAATCGCGCGCCTCGCCCAGCTTGCCGAGCATGGCGTGCAGCCCGTAGCGCAGCAGTCCCAGCCGGGTCGGCTTCTGCGCCACGTACAGGCACAGATTGCCGCTATCGAGCCGCTCGCGCGCGCCCAGCGTCAGGCCTTGCCGGTATTCGTTGTTGCCGATGAAGACGAAGGGCGTGCGGCGCAGATGCTCTTCGCCATTGATCTTGAGCCGCACGCTCATGAACGGAAAGCGCCGCAACGCCGCGAACAAGGCGCGGCCGAACGCCGGCCACTTGCTGCGGCCCAGATGGCGCTGCTGCTGCTCGCGGTCGCGCACGATGTCGGGATAGATGCCCAGGCCGGAATTGTTGAGGAAGATGCGTCCATTGACTTCGCCCACGTCCACCTGGCACACCCTGCCCTGCACCACATTGGCCACGGCCGCGTCGAGCTCCAGCGGTATCTTCAAGTCCTTGGCGAAGTGGTTCAGCGTACCCAGCGGCAGCACGCCCAGCCGCGTGGCGCTGCCCACCAGCACCGACGCCACCGCGTTGATGCTGCCGTCGCCGCCGCCCGCCACCACCACCGGCGCGCCGTCGGCCAACGCCTGTTCGGCGCGCGCCACCATCGCCGCGCCGCTCTTGGCCAGCGTGATGTCGGGCTCGACGCCGTGGCTGCGGAATTTCTCCGCCAGCGCGGCGGTCCAGCCGCCGCAATAGCCCTGCCCGGCGCCGGCGTTGATGATGACGATGATGCTGTCCAGCGCGTTCTCCCGGAAATAGTTTATATCGTTCTGGCTTCCCGTCGCCGGCGCAGCGTCGAGATCGCCGTGATGCAGACCGCCAGCCACGCCACGCTCTCGGCCATGGCCGCCAGCACGTCGCTTAAATAGTGCGCGCCAAGATAGACGCGGCTCAACGCCACCAACCATACCATCAAGGCGCAGCCGACCGCCGTACCCAAGCGCGCATGCCAGTGCGGACGGGCGATCACCAGATAGCTCGCCAGCAGGCCGTAGAACAAGGTCGCGGCCGATGTGTGGCCGCTGGGGAAACTGTAGGTCATCAGCGTCACCAGCGGCTCATCGAACACCGGCCGGGCACGCTGGAAGTAGTACTTCAGGGCGACATTCAGCAGCGCGCCGCTGGGCACGGCCACCAGCAGTGCCAGCAGCCAGTAGCGCGCCTGCACGCGCCAGAAATACCAGCCCAGCGCCGCCACCAGCAGCACCATCCCCGCCCCGGTATGCAGCAGCGACACGCCCAGCATGAAACTGGTCAGCGGTTCGAAGGCATGGGCATGGAACCAGTGCGCCACCTGCATATCGAGCACGGTGATCGACTCCTTGCCCATCACATCCTCGGCCAAATCGCCGAAAACCGCGGCAGCCGCCACCAGCAGCGCCAGGCCGGCGGTCAGGTGCAGGCCGAATTCGCCACCCGGCGACAATCTTGCTTCAATGAAACGGACGAATTTGGTGAAAATTTGGCGCTCCAACGCTTCTAACCGTGCAAGTTGGTGGAAAAACCACGAAAAAACGAATTTACTGTTTATTTACACAGTACCTGTTTATTCATACAGTAGTTATGCTATTCTGAACTCCTCGTTAAACGCTACTCCCCACAAAGGAAATGTCATGACTACACTGAATAGCAGCTTTGGTTCCCGCTTCGGTCTCGAATATATGCCTACCTCGTTCCTGGTACGCATGGGCAAACGCGAAGTGCTGGTGTGCCGTGACTTCCGCAAGCGCTACTACGCGGTGAACCCGATCATGGAATGCGACACCGGCGTACAGGCAGGCCATCTGGAAGTGCTGATGTTCCGCCGCTGGCTGCTGATCCTGTCGAAGGCGCACTAATGGTTGCCGGTGCCAGTTGCCCGATCCAGTCGCAAGACAGGCCGGCCGATGCCGCGGCCTCGCTCGCGCTCCTCACCTGGGTTTGGCAACTGGCGTACCGTCATCAAACAGATTCGCCTCGTACCACAGCGTCACAAACAGAACCATCACAACCGGACCGATAAACAGTCCGACCAGGCCCAGGGTTTCGACCCCGCCCAGGATACCGAACAGTACGGCCAGGAACGGCAGCCGCGTGGCGTTGCCGATCATGCCGGGCCGTACAAAGTGATCCGCCACGAACAGCACGATGGTGCCCCAGACCGCGACCGCGATCGCCGCCGGCACCGCGCCGTTGAACACCAGCACCGCCGCCGCGCTGACGAAAGCGATCGGCGCGCCAAATGGAATGATCGCCAGGATGCCTGTCACCGCCGCCCATAGCGCGGGCGATGGCAGGCCTGCGAACGCGTAGCCGATGCCGATCAACACGCCTTCCGCCAGGCCCACCAGCACCAGGCCGTTGACGGTGGCGCGGATCGCCGTCGGGATTTTTTCAGCGTAGCGCGCCCAGCGCTGCTCGCTGAAGCAATGGCTGCCGATGGCGGTGATCTGGCGGTTCAACGCCTCGCCGTCCTTGTAGAAGAAGAACAAACACAGGAAGGCCAGGCCGAAGTCGACCAGCCGATGCATGAAGCCGACGCCCGCCACCTTGATCATGTCGCTGGCCGAATGCAGGCCGTTGATTTCACGCTCGGACAGCAGGTGCGACAGTCCGTGCGGCTGGCTCAGCGTGGCTTGCCACCAGTCGCTGAGCCATTCGCCGACCATCGGCAGATGCAGGACAAAAGCCGGCACCGGAATGCCGTCGGTGTTGGCGGTGACGATGTAGTTGGCCAGCTCGGGCGCCTGCTTGGCCGCCTGCGCCACGCCCAGCGACACCGGCACGATGAAGACGGCCACGCAGATCAAGGTCAGCGCGGCGGCGGCCAGCACATCGTGGCGGCCGAAGCGCGCCCGTATGCGCTGGTACAGCGGCCACGTGGCCACGCACAGGATGCCGGCCCAGATCAGCGGCAGGAAGAAGCGATGCATGACAAACGCCGCCAGTGCGATCAAGGTCAGGGAAAAACAGGCACTGAGGATGTCGCGCTGGGTTTCGGTCATCGGAGTATCTCCTGGTAAATATTGGAGCTATGGTAAGCGCATTTTGCGCCGCCGTAAGCGCCAGCTTGTCGTTTTAATTATTTTCTAAGCGTATTTCTATGCTTGCTCGCAGTGCGTGCGCAGGAAGTCCCGCAGTTGCAGCACCGTCGGCGTGATCTGCGCACGGTGCATGCACAGCATATTAAGCGGCGCCGGCTCGCCCAGTATGTCCGGCATCAGGATCTGCAGGCGCCCACTGCGGATATCGTCCGCCAGGTCCAGCCGCGATTTGTAGGCGATGCCCATACCCGCCACCGCCCAGCGCCGCACCACGTCGGCATCGTCGGCGCTGCGGTTGCCGCTGACGTGGATGGCCAGCGGCTCGGCGGCGGCATTGCGGTAGAAACTCCAGCGGTCGTGTATCACCTCCTCCACCATGAAGCGCAGGCAGTTGTGGCGCAGCAGCTCGTTCAATTCCGTCAGCTTGCCGTGTTGCCTGATGTAGTCCGGCGAGGCCACCAGCACGCGCCGATTGTCCGGCGCCAGCGGCAGCGCGACCAGGCTGGAGTCCTCCTGCCGGCCGTAGCGGATGGCGATATCGACCGGCTGGCGGTACATGTCCGACACCCGATCGCTGATGCTGAGCTGGAAACTGACCTTGGGATACAGCGCCTGGAACTGGTCCAGCCAGCCGACCATCATATTGCGGCCCAGGTCGGACGGCATCGAAATCTTCAGCGTGCCGCCCAGCGTTTCCTGGCCCTGGATCAGCGCATCGTGGCCTTCCTTCAGCAAGCGCAACGCCTCGCGCGCGTGGCGCAGATAGTGTTCGCCATCCTCCGTCAAGCGCAACGAGCGCGTGGTGCGGGCGAACAGACGGAAGCCCAGCTCGCCTTCCAGCCGCTTGACGGAGGCGCTGGCCAGCGCCGGCGATATCTCCAGCTCGCGCGCGGCGGCGGACAGGCTGCCCCGGTCGGCGGTACGGGCAAAGACGGTCAAATCATCCAATCGCAGCAATTTCAGCATTCCTTTGAAAGTGTTTCGCTATACCACCCCTTTTTCAAGGCCGCGAAATAAATGATGATACCCCTATCCCAACGCAGCCGGAGCATTGCAATGAAAGCCGTCGCCTACCGCAAGTCCCTCCCCATCACCGACGAGGACGCCCTGATCGACATCGAACTGCCAGCGCCGCAAGCGAGCGGCCACGACCTGCTGATCGAAGTGCGCGCCATCTCGGTCAATCCGGTGGACGTGAAGATCCGCGCCAACATGGCGCCGGCCGACGGCGACAGCAAAGTCATCGGCTGGGACGCGGCCGGCGTGGTCCGGGCAGTCGGCCCCGACGTCACGCTGTTCCAGCCGGGCGACGAAGTCTGGTACGCCGGCGCGCTGATGCGCCCAGGCACCAACAGCGCACTGCACCTGGTGGACGAACGCATCGTCGGCCACAAACCCAAGAACCTGGACTTCGGCAAGGCCGCCGCGCTGCCGCTGACCGCCATCACCGCCTGGGAGCTGTTGTTCGAACGGCTGGAAGTGAGCCGCGACAAGGGCGTGCGCGGCCAGTCGCTGCTGGTGATCGGCGCGGCCGGCGGCGTCGGCTCAATTCTCGTGCAGCTGGCGCGCCAGCTGACCGGACTGACGGTGATCGGCACCGCCTCGCGTCCCGACACGGCGGCCTGGGTGCGGGAACTGGGTGCGCACCACGTCATCGACCACAGCAAGCCGCTGAACGAAGAGATCGCCCGCCTCGGCCTGCCAGCGGTGACGCACGTCGCCAGCCTGAACCAGACCGACCATCACTGGCCCGCCATCGCCGAGCTGGTCGCGCCGCAAGGCAAGGTCGCGCTGATCGACGACCCGGCCGCCATCGACGTGCGACTGTTGAAGCGCAAGAGCGTTTCCCTGCATTGGGAATTCATGTTCACCCGTTCGATGTTCGAGACGGCGGACATGCAGAAGCAGCATCAGCTGCTGAACGATGTGGCCCGGCTAGTCGAAACCGGCGTCATCAAGACCACGCTGGCCGAACGCTACGGCAAGATCAACGCGGCCAACCTGAAGCGCGCGCATGCGCTGATCGAAAGCAACCGCGCCAAAGGCAAGATCGTGCTGGAAGGTTTCTAAACGGCCGGCGCCTCGGCGCCGCCGACATGCTGCTGCACCTGCCGCGCGCGCAGCAAGGCCAGCGCCGTATTGTCGTGCTCGGCCAGCGCGGCCTGCATGGTGCCGGCCGCTACACAGGAGTTCTCCAAAATCTGCAAGAACAGCGCCTGCCGCCGGCGCAATCCCGGCGACTGGTAGCCCAGCTGCTCGAACATGCGGCCGACGTCGATGCAGTAGCTGCGCAGTTCCCACATGGTGTTCTTGGTGATTTCGATATCGTTGCGCATGCTGAGGTCGACGTCGATCAACTCCATCTGCGCCGTTCCATCGCCCGAGTAAGCGCGGATCGTCGGCAGCCACTGCTCAAATTTGCCGGCGATGCGTTTGATGCGGACGATCTTCTGGTCCAGCGTGCGGCAGTAGTGCCAGCACAGCCAGCATACCGGCAACCGCGCCAGGATGCGCGGCAAGCCAGCCGATTGCAAAGTGAGTTCGAGTTTCCTGACAGCGTCGAGCAATCGACGCGTACTGTCGCTGATGGACGAGAATGGCATGATGGGTGCTCCTGTAGGAATTCAGGAACACAGTAGCCGCCGCATCAAACATCCCGTTTGATGCGGCGTAAAGTCCAAGCAGATTTATTCAGCTTTACGGAACATGGCCTTGATGCCGCGGAGGCCCTGGCGGATGCGGGCTTCGTTCTCGATCAGCGCGAACCGCACATACTCGTCGCCATAGTCGCCGAAGCCGATGCCGGGCGAGACGCAGACCTTGGCCTCGGCCAGCAGCAGTTTGGAAAACTCCAGCGAACCCAGGTGGCGATACTGTTCCGGGATGCGGGCCCAGATGTACATCGACGCCTTCGGCTTGTCCACCGGCCAGCCGGCTTCACACAAGCCTTTGTGCAGCACGTCGCGGCGGCTCTGGTACATCGCGCAGATCTCGCTGACGCAGCTTTGATCGCCTTCCAGCGCGGCGATCGCCGCCACCTGCACCGGCGTGAAGCTGCCGTAGTCGTGATAGCTCTTGATGCGCGCCAGCGCCGACACCAGCTCCTTGTTGCCGACCATGAAGCCGATGCGCCAGCCGGCCATGTTGTAGCTCTTGGACATGGTGAAGAACTCCACCGCCACCTCGCGCGCCCCCGGCACCTGCATGATGGACGGCGCTTTCCAGCCGTCGAAGGTGATGTCGGCGTAGGCCAGGTCGTGCACCACCAGGATGTTGTGCTGCTTGGCCAGCGCCACCACGCGCTCGAAAAATTCCAGCTCCACGCACTGCGCGGTCGGGTTCGATGGGAAGCCGAGTATCATCATTTTCGGCTTCGGATAGCTCTCGCGCACCGCCCGTTCCAGCTCGTCGAAGAAATCGACGCCGGGGGTCATGCGCACCGAGCGGATGTTCGCGCCGGCGATCACCGCGCCCCAGATGTGGATCGGGTAGCTGGGATTGGGCACCAGCACCGTGTCGCCCTGGTCCAGCGTCGCCAGCATCAGGTGGGCCAGGCCTTCCTTGGAGCCGATGGTGACGATGGCTTCCGCATCGGGATCGAACTCGACTTCATAGCGGTTCTGGTACCACTTAGTGATCGCACGCCGCAGACGCGGTATGCCCTTGGAGGCCGAGTAGCCGTGCGTGTCGGGACGTTGTACGGTGTCAACCAGTTTCTCGACGATGTGCGCCGGTGTGGCGCCATCGGGATTGCCCATCGACATGTCGATGATGTCTTCGCCGCGACGGCGCGCCGCCAGCTTGAGCTCGGCGGTGACATTGAAAACGTAGGGGGGCAGGCGATCGATGCGCGAAAAGCTGCGCGGAGTTTGGGTGTCAGTCATGGATATCTCACGTAAGCGCCCGGAACCGTCCGAGCGACGTCGATGCAATGTTGCATCGGGATCCATACTAGCCGAAGGTTTAGGCTTTTTGCAATACCATTTTTAGACGCTGGCTTGATTTTCCTGGTCGCTGAACCACTCGAACAGAATCAGGCCGGCGATGGACGCCACCGGCAATAGGCACAGACAGATCAGCACCCACAGCACCGGCGAGCGGCCCAGCAGTTTGGCCGACATGCCGATGAACACCAGGTGCAGGATGAGGCTGACGGCGATGCCAACCCCGGCCAAAATCACCAGCGGCACCGAGCCCACGATGTATTTGTTCAGCGGCGGCAGGAAGGCGGCGACGCACAGCACCCACGCGATCAGCGAGACAGTGGCGGCGGCGATCGGTTGTTGTGCGCGGACGACTTGCATAGGGTGACTCCTCCAGTAAGCGGCTATGCTGCCACGAACTAGACACAAACGCAACACAGTTCAGCGCAACGAGGTCAGCGCCGACGCCAGCACGATACTGGCGATGGCCAGCCATTGCGTCAAGGTCAGGTGCTCGCCCAGCACCACCATGCCGGCCAGCGCGCTGAGCGCCGGCGCGCCGCTGCTGAACATGCTGAAGGTGCGCGACGACAAGGTGCGCATCGACAGCATCTCCAGCGTGTACGGCAAGGCGCTCGACATCACCGCGATCGCCAGGCCGATCAGCAGATAGCTTGGCGTCAGCAGCGCCGCGCCGCCGTACCATCCGCCCAGCGGCACGATGAACAACGACGCCGCCAACATGGCCCACGCCACCGACTGCCCGCCATGCATCACCGACACCCGCTTGCCGTACACGATGTACAAGGCCCAGCACACCGCCGCGCCGGCCGCGTACATCACGCCGACCGGATCGAGCTGGTCGACCTTGCCGTGGATGGGCAGCAGGAAATACAAGCCCAGCACCGCCAGGCAGACCGCGGCGAAATCGCGCGGCCGGCGCGACGACAGCACCGCCACCGTCAACGGCCCGGCCACTTCGATCGCCACCGCGATGCCCAGCGGGATGCGGTCGAAGGAACGGTAGATCAGCAGATTCATCAGGCCGATCACGCTGCCATAGATCGCCACGTTGACGCCCTGCGCCCACGTCAGCGGCGTGCGCCACGGACGGAAGATCGCCAGCATCAGCACCGCCGCGAGGCCAACCCGGTAAGCCGTCACGCCTTCGACGCCCACCAGCGGGAACAGATGCTTGGCGATCGCCGCGCCGAAATTGAGCGACAGCTGGCTGGCCAGCAGTGCAAATCCGGCCAGCAGCGCGCTGCCGCCAGCGTGTTTTTTATCGTCGCTCATCTTATTTGGCCGACAGTCCGAGTTTCAAGGCGATCGGCTTGCCGGCGCTGGCGTCCACCGGCTCCGGCGCGGTGGTGTGCGCGGTCGCGGCGTCGACGCCCTCGCCTTTCAAAGCGGCCATGATCGCGGCGGAACGCTTGGCGCCCAGCTGCGGCAAGGCGTCCGCCGGCAACGGCTGCTTCTGCTCCAGGCGCTCTTGCAGCTTGGCATAGAAGGCCGTGGCGTCCGCCACTTGCGGCTCGCCCTGCACCAGCTTGCCCAGACGCTGCAGCATCGGCAGTTTCTTTTGCGCTGGGTCGGCGGCGGCGGTAGGACCGGCGGCGGCTTCGGCGG
The DNA here is from genome assembly GCF_059418605.1 of Duganella sp. GW821-FHT07G03. Taxonomy (NCBI): domain Bacteria; kingdom Pseudomonadati; phylum Pseudomonadota; class Betaproteobacteria; order Burkholderiales; family Oxalobacteraceae; genus Duganella; species Duganella sp. GW821-FHT07G03. The sequence continues at coordinate 154,430 of NZ_JBWKQE010000007.1, read as the reverse complement.
CCTTCTTCTGCTGGTCCAGCTCGGCCGCGCCGAAGCGCTCGGCATACAGGTCGCGCATGGCGCCGCGCACTTTGCGCTGACCCATGTCGAGCGGGCCAGGCTGCTCGCCGGCCGCCAGCTTGATGTCGGCGCGCGCCAGCACCACGCGGCGCAAGGCTTGCGCGCGCAGGGCCGCGCCGTCCACCGGCTCGTTGTACTGGCCCGGCACGGACAGCTTCAGCTGCGTCTTCTTGGCCAGGATCAGCGCCACCTGCTTGAGCTTCTCGCGCTCCGGCGGCAACACCGCATCACTGCCGGCATCGAAGTCGATGGACTCCAGCTTGTCGCCGCTGACGCCGAACAGATTGCCCAGCGCGCGGAACGGCGAGGTCACGATCTTGCTCATGATGTTGCCGATCGCCTTCCACACCACCGAGCCGTAGCTGAACTGCGGATCGTTCATATTGCCGGAGACCGGCACGCCGAGGTCGATGCGGCCGTCGCTGTCCTTCAGGATGGCCAGCGCCAGTTCCAGCGGCAGCTTGAGCGCGTCCGGACTGTCGATGCGCTCGCCCAGCGTCAGGTTGTCGAGCACGATGTGGTTGTTGCCTTCCAACTGGCCCTTGGCGACCTTGTATTCCAGGTCCAGCGAGATCTTGCCCTGGGCGATCTTGTAGCCGGCGAACTTCATGCTGTATGGCGAGGCCGACACCATGTCGACGTTCTTGAACACCACGTTGATGTCGGTGTTGTCGGCCGGGACGAAGGGATTGAGCTTGCCGCGGATGCGCGCCAGGCCGAAGTCGTCGACGCGGCCGTCCAGCTCGATCTGGCTGCTGGCGTCGCGCTTGGACGACAGGCCGGTGATCACGCCGCCCAGCTCATAAATCCTGGCGCCGAATTGCGGCCGCAAACTCAGGTCGGTGAAGGCCAGCTTGGCGTTCTCGAAGCGCACGCGGCGCACCTTGACCGGGAACGGCTCGGCGGTCGTCGCCGGCGCGGCGGCCGGCTTGGCGGCGGCAGGCTGCGTCACCAGCAGGCGCTGGGCGTTGAAGCTGCGGTCGTTCTCGATGATCAGCGTGGCGTCCGGCTCGATGACGCGCAGCTCGGCGATATCCAGCACATCCGGCGACAGGCCGAAGGCCAGCTTGTCGGCACGTACCGACTTCCAGTGGGCGAAGCGGTCGTTGTCTTCCTCGTCGAGCGCCAGTTCGGCCACTTCCAACGAGCCGTCGTAGCGCAGGCCGGGATCGGTCTTGCCGCCGGCGCCGGTGTGCAAGCGTCCCTGGCCGGAGATGCTGCCGGCCGCGATCTTCAGCTTGACGTACTTGGATAGCAAAGGCTGCACCGGCGCGATCGCCAGCTTGGTCAGCTTGAGATCGGTGTCGACGGCGCCGGTGGACGGCACCACTTTGCCCTTGGCGGTCAGCAGGCCGCCTTCGCGCAGGCCGACCGCGCCGTCAAAGGCCAGCGGCTTCTTCAGGTCGGTACCGGCGTCGGTCAGCTTGAGGTTGAAGTCTTGCAGATTGGCCTTGATGCCGCTGCTCGCATCGTCGTAGCGGGCGCCGAATTTGTTGAACTCGACGGTCTTGATATTGGCTGCCCATGGCGCCGAGGCCGGGGCATCCTTGGCCGGCGCCTGCGCGCCGCCGCCCGATTTGGGGAAGGCGCTCAGGAACAGGAACTTGCCCTTGGCGTCACGCGACAGGTCCAGCTGGCCGCCGTCGAAGTACAGGCGCCCCAGGCTGGCGCGGTGCGCGGCCAGGTCGATCTCGCCGCCGTCGAAGCCCAGCTGCGCCAGCTTGAACGGCGTCATCGCGCCGCTGTTCAGCACCAGATTGTCCACCGAGAAGGCCGCGTCGGCGATGTTCAGCTTGAGGCCGTCGGCGGCGGGTTCGGCTTGCAGTTGCAGGTGCAGCTTGAGTTTGTCCGCATTGAACTTCAGCGCGGGGCTGACGGTTTCATCCACCGCCGCCACGGCGATGTCGTCGAATGCGAGCTGCTTGAGCTGGATTTTCCAGTTGCCCGCCGGCGCAGGCTTGGCCGCCGCGACAGGCGCCGACGCCTTCGCGGGCGCAGCGGGCAGCATCAAGCTCGCCACGTCCAGCTCGCCCTTGGCATCGCGCCGCACCGCCAGCACGCCGCCGTTGACATGCATGCCGCCCACCGTCACAGTGCGCTTGAGCAGATCCACGCCGACATCGCTGACATCGAACAGCTTCAACTTGACGAAAGCCTCGGCCGCGCCATCGCGCTTGACCACCAGGTCGTTCAAGGCCAGACCGGCGCCGGCCACGCTGGCATCCAGCTGGCCATCCTTGTAAGCGAATTTGTAAGGCAGCTTGGCCGACAAACGCCCGTCCACCACCGCCACCCGCGCGAACGACTTCAGATACGTCGACACACCCGGCAAGGCCATATTCTCCAAGGTCAGCACGCCGCTGCCGACTATAGGATTGAGCGCGTTCGTGCCCTTCCAGCGCAGCTTGCCGCCCAAGCCCGCGTCCGCGCTCAGCGCGTAGTCGCCGTTCTCGTCCGGCAGCGTGCTCAGGTTGTTCAACGTGAAGGCGATCGGCGCATAGGTATCGTTGTAGCCGGCATGACGGTCATGCATGTCGACCTTGCCCTGCTCCAGCACGAAATGCTCGACGACCAGGCGCGGCATGCCGCTGTCGCTGTCATCGTGCTTGCGTTGGTTGAGCGTCGCCATGAACTCGGCGATATTGAACTTGCCGTCCGGCGCGATGGCCAACTGCACCGTCGGCGCCACGATGCGGATCTCGGCGAAACTCCAGGCGCGGCGCAGCAGCGAGCGCCACTGCATCTCCACCTCCAGCCCGCCGACGCCGAACAGGGGCGCGCCGCTGGCCTCGGTCAGCTGGAATTGCTGCACCGCCAGCCGCAGCGTGAAGGGATTGAAGCTGACTTCGCCGATGCTAGCCTTGCGTTCCAGCTCGGTCTCGACAAACTTTGGAAGCTGGCTCTTGATCACTTGCGGCAACAGCCAGCCGCCCGCCAACGCGTACACACCCACCGCGCCAGCCACGCCCACGCCCCATCGCTTCCATCGTTTGTTCAATGCCTGCAAACTATTCCCCTGAAAATTTCTCTCACAGGCAACAGTATAGCAAGCACGACAATACCAGGCTTATTTGAAGACCGAGCAGTACTGCGTATTGTTTTCGATATTCTGGCCCGGCTGGCCATCGGCCGCGATCACCTTCAGCCAACCATCCGGCTTGGCCGGCGTCGGCTTCTTGCCGCAGTTGGTGTGCACCCAATGGATGCCGACGCCGCCGTCCGTGTACAGCTGGCCGCAAGCCTCCACCCGGTCGTTGATGCGGATGCCGCTCAGCGAAGCCGGCACGGTCTTCTGGTTCGGCTCGAAGCCGCTGGCGAACACATTATCGATAGCGACGTCGTACACCTTGCCGTCCTGGTCGGACTTCATCTTCAGATGGGTGTGCGACAGCTCCACGCCCTTGCGGAACTGGCCGTGCGAAAATTTCGGCCCCTTCACGACGACGCCGCTGCGATAGCTGCCAGCGGACGCCGAGCATGTGGCGGCTTCATCCGCGTAGGCAGAAAACGCCGCCAGCAATGCGCAGCCTAGCAATAGTTTTTTCATCAGAACTCCCTTGGTCGTTTTGGTGCGGCCATTATCCACCACAATCTACTTGGCGCGCCAGACGGTGCCAATCGCCAACGACGACAGCTTCTTGCGCCGCCCGTACCACAGGTTGACCACCCCGCGCGACACGAACACCGCCGAAAACATCGACGTCAAGATCCCCAGGCAATGCACCACCGCAAAGCCGCGTATCGCCCCGGAGCCGAACACCCACAGCGCCACGCCGACGATCAGGGTGGTGACGTTGGAATCGAGGATGGTGGCCCAGGCGCGGTCGAAGCCGGTGGCGATGGCCTGTTGCGGCGTGGCGCCGCCGCGCAACTCTTCGCGGATACGCTCGTTGATCAGCACGTTGGCGTCGATCGCCATGCCCAGCGCCAGCGCGATGGCGGCGATGCCAGGCAAGGTCAGGGTCGCCTGCATCCGCGACAGCAAGGCCAGCAGCAACAGCAGATTGCAAGCCAGCGCCAGCACGCTGAAGAAACCGAACAGCATGTAGTAGCCGATCATGAACACGGCAATCGCGGCAAAGCCGTACATGGTCGAATGCAGACCCTTGGCGACGTTCTCCGCGCCCAGTTGCGGGCCGATGGTGCGCTCTTCGACGATCTCCATCGGCGCCGACAGCGCGCCCGAGCGCAGCATCAGCGCCAGGTCGGCCGCATCCTGCGCGGAGCCGACGCCGGTGGTGCGGAAGTGCGCGCTCAGTTCGCTGGTCAGCGTGGCCACCGAGATCACTTCCGGCTTGCCGCTCTTCTCGATCAGCACGATGGCCATATGCTTGCCGACGCGGTCGCTGGTGGCGGCCGACATCTTGCGCCCGCCCGCCGTGTTGAGGTCGATGAACACGGCCGGCTGTTGGTTCTCGTCCAGGCCGGCGGTGGCGCTGGTGATGTAGTCGCCGGTCAGCACCACGTCCTTGTACAGCACGGTAGGCGCGCCCCGCCCCACCGTGTACAGCTGCGAGTTCAACGGTATCGCCGCGCCCAGTTCGGTGCCGCGCGTGATGCTCTCGTCGACCATGCGCACTTCCAGCGTGGCGGTGCGGCCGAGGACGGCGCGGGCCCGCGCCACGTCCTGCTCGCCGGGCAACTGCACCACGATGCGGTCCGCCCCCTGCTGCTGGATGATGGGCTCGGCCACGCCCAGCTCGTTCACGCGCTTGGACAAGGTGGCGATGTTCTGCGTCACGCCGTCGTTGATGGTCTGCTTCAACGCGTCCGGCTTGAGCGTGGCGACCAGCTTCAGCTGCGCACCGTCGCCGGCGTCGGCCAGCAGCAGCTCGGGGCCCTGGCCCGCGATCAGGTCCTTCGCCTTCTGCCGCGTGGCTTCGTCGCGGAAGCTGATCTCCAGGGTGTTGCCGACGCGCGCAATCCCGCCATGGAACACGGCCTTGTCGCGCAGCACGCTGCGCACCGACGCTTGCACGCCTTGCAGCTTCTTGTCCAACACGGCTTTGGTATCGACCTGCATCAGGAAGTGGACGCCGCCGCGCAGGTCCAGGCCCAGGTACATCGGCAACGCGTGCAGGCTCTGCAGCCACTGCGGCGTATCGGCCATCAGATTCAGCGCGACCAGATATTGCGGATCGGCGGTGTCGGCGTTCAGGCTTTTCTCCAGCACCGACTTGGCGCGGAACTGGGTATCGGGATCGGCGAAGCGCGCACGCACCGCTGCGTGGGCGCTGTCGTAGGCGACGCCGGTGCCAGGCACTTGCGCTTGCTTGAGCGCGCCCTCGACCTTGCCCACCAGCTCGGCGTCCACGCGCACGCTGGTCTTGCCGCTGCTGATCTGCAGCGCCGGCGACTGGCCAAAATAATTGGGCGCGGTGTACAACGCGCCCAATAACACCGTGATCACAATCACGATGTACTTCCACAGCGGGTATCGATTCATCTTAATCACTTTTTAAGAATGGACCGACCTAAGCTGCGGCTGCTTGCACCTATTGCAAGCCCAACAATTAATTATTTCTCATGTCCCCGGCTGGCTGTATTTGCGGAACTGCTCGCGCATGTGGCGCAGCTTGGCCGCCAGGTTGGCGTCCTGCATCACGTACAGGTCCAGCCGCGCGGCGTAGTCGGGCGTCATCATCCAGCCGAAGGTCTCGGCCTTGTCTTCCTCCTGGCCGTAGCTGGAATACAGGCTGACCACGCCCGGCTTGGCGTGGCCGACATCCTGCAGGTTCTTGCCGTAGAAGCTGGCGCCGCCCTTGCCGTAGTTGAGCCCGACCGGGTTCAGCGCCAGCCACGCGGGATCGGCGTGGTAGTAGTCGTTGTGCTCACGGTAGTCGATGAAGTGGTAGAACTCGTGATGCACGCGCATCTCCATGCCGGCCGGGCACAGTTTGGCGCTGTTGTCGGCGTAGGCCACGCTGTCGACCTCGGCCATCGGCATCGCCAGCCGGCGCTGGCCGCCCACCGCCAGTTCCTTGACCAGCACGATGTTGTGCAGGCGGACATTGGCGAAGAACGGGGCCGGATAGCGCTCCATCCCCGGCAGCACCACGCTCAGCAGGCGATGCAGGCGCTGGCGGTCCGGCTCGCTGTCGGTGAAGGCTTCGGCGCTGGCGCCTTCGCTGTTCAGTTCCCACTGGGCGTTCAGGTTCAGCGCGGCCAGGCGGCGCGTGGCCGTTTCGCGCAGTTGCGCCAGCGTGGCGTCGGCCGGCGCCACGCTCGGGTATTGCAGGTCCCAGTGGCATTCGATGCGCAGCGCATCGTTGTTGTGATCGATAGGCGCGAGGGTGCTGCAGGCGGACAGCAGCAGCGCGCTCAGCGCCATGAGAATTCGGTGACAGGACATGGGGAGACTCTTGAAACGGCGCCGGCACAAGGCCGGCGCCTGGGTTGATTACTTGAACTTGTAGCTGGCGGTCAGCTGTACAAAGCGGCCCAGCTGGCTGTGGTACGACGGGCTGTAGCCCTGCAGGTAGGGGATCTGGCTGGCGTCCATCGGCGCTTCCTTGTTGGCCAGGTTCTGCACCGACATCGACAGCTCCAGGTTGCGGAAACCCTTGTAGCTGACATAGGCGCTGGCCGTCAGCCACGAGTGGACGTTGCACAACTGCGGCGCGGCCGCTTCAAACGAGCACACCGTATCCGGCGAGCTCTTCAACAAATAACCGCCCACATAGCTCCAGTTGATGCTGGCGTCCCACGGGCCAAGGTCCCAGGCCACGCCGGCGCGGCCGCGGTTCTTCGGCTGCCCATAGTAGCCGACGTAGTCGACCGGATCGTTGCCCGGCACGTCGGTGCTCATGTAGCTGTTCATGCGGTTGTAGCTGGCGCTCAGCGAGACGCGGCCGTAGCTGCCCACGCTGAAGCTGCCGCGCGCATCGACGTCGACGCCGCGCGTCTGCGTCGACGACAGGTTGGCCGTGATCAGGCTCAGGTGATCGAGCTTGCCGCTGACGGCGTTGCGCACGATGCGGTCGGCAAACTGCGCCTCATGCTCGAGCAGGTAGGTGGAGCTGATGGTGGACAGCTCGTCGCGGCGCTTGATGTGGTATGCATCGACCGACAACGACCATCCCGGCACAGGCTCGGCCACGAAGCCTATCGTCACGCTCTTGGATTTTTCCGCCTGGATGTCGGGATTGGCGCCGGTAGTGAAGGCCACGTAGCGTTCGCAATCATCGTTGGTGGTGCTGAACACCGGGCAGCGCTTGGGATCGAGCACCTTGGTGTAGCCGTTGGTGTTCCCCGCGTGCAGCTCCGGCAGCGACGGCGCGCGGAAGCCTTCGGCGTAGGTGGAGCGGAAAGCCAGCTGCGGCAGCGCGCTCCATTTGACGCCGGCCTTGGGCGTGAAGGCCGAGCCGAAATCGCTGTAGCGGTCCGAGCGCGCGGCCAGGCTCAGCTCCACCGTCTTGAGCACCGGCGCCGACAGCTCGCCATACGCGGCGGCCACGCTGCGCGAACCACTGGCGCCGGTCATGCCGATCAGCTGGATGGAGCCGTCGGTGAACAGCGGGTCCGGCGCGGCGTCGAATTTCTCGCGGCGGTACTCGGCGCCGACGGCGATCGCCAGCTGGCCGCCAGGCAGCGCGAACAGTTCGCGGTTGCCGTGCACATCGACGCTGCTGGTGCTGGTGTCGGCGTGGTTGTCCAGCAGCGGATACAGGCGCGCCATCAGCGCCGGATCGTTGCCGCCCGGGTTGTGCAGCTGGAAGCTGTTGCGCACCAGGCCGTCCGCGTCCAGCACCTCGTTGATCAGCACCTTGTCCTGGATGTAGCCGTGGTAGCGGGTGTCGGTCAGCGAGCGCGAGAACATCGCCGCCGCCTCCAGGTCCCAACGCCCCAGCGTGCCGCGCGCGCCCAGGGTGGCGCGCATATTGCGGCTCTCGCTGCTGATGGTGGTCGGCACGTCGTTGAAGACGTAGCGCACGCCCACCGTCTGGCCCCACTTGTTCTGCGGATGGCCGGCCGGCAGCAGCAGGTAGCTGATGGTGGTGCCCGGCGCGTTGCCGTACAGGCCGTGCTTGTCGAGCAGGTCGTTGGTGTAGGCGCCGTAGGAATTGGTGGCGTAGCTGTACATGCTGGAAGCCTGGCGGCTGCGGCTGAGCGCGGCGTCGCCGAACATTTCCCAACCCTGCCCCAGGTCGTAGGTCAGCGCGCTGTAGACGTTGTCGCGCTGGCTCTTCGATTGCAGCGTGACGGCGGTGGTGTTGTCGTTGATGCAGCGGCCGTTGAGCGGCGAGCCGGCGTCCACCAGCGCCGGGCAATCGCCGATGATGCCGAGGAAGCTGCCGCCGGTGGTGCCGGACGCGGTGTAGACGTTGCTGGAGAACGAGGAGCGGCGGTCGGCCAGGCCGAAGCGGCGGAAGTCGGCGTCCTTGGTGCGCGGACGGGCGTTGACCAGCACCGGGCTGGTGTCGCGATGGGACAGACTGAGCAGCCAGTTGTAGCCGTCCTGCGCCAGGGTGCCCTTGCCGTAGGTCAGGCCGATGTCGCCGGTGTTGCCGTCGTGGTAGGCCGAGGTGCCGCCGGACACCTTGAGCGCCAGGCCCTCGTAGTTCTTGCGCAGGATGATGTTGATGACGCCGCCGATGGCGTCGGCGCCGTAGATCGCCGAGGCGCCGTCGAGCAGCACCTCGATGCGCTCGACGGCGTCGACCGGGATCGAGTTGGTGTCGACGAACGAGGCCGAGCCGAAGCCGAACGGCGCCACGCGGCGGCCGTTGATCAGGGTCAGCGTGGCGCCGGCGCCCAGGCCGCGCAGCGAGATGCCGGCCGAACCGAAGGCCTGGCCCGGCGTGCCCTCGGCCGTGTAGCCGCCGGTATTGCCGGCCGGCAGATCGCGCAGCACGTCGGTGATGGTGGCGGCGCCGGAACGGGCGATCTGCTCGGCCGTGATCACCTGTACGGCGGACGCGGTTTCGGCGTCGACGCGCTTGATGCGCGAACCGGTGATTTCCACGCGCGGCGGCGCAACGGTGTTGGCGGTGCTGGCTTCAGCGCTGGCCTGGGCGGCGGCGGTCAGGGGAACCGCGCCGGCGCACAACAGCGCGACGGCACGAACGATAGGGCGAATAGGCGACATGTGACACTCCGTGGTATGACAGTTTGATGAAATACTGCAACTGTCACGGAGTGTCTTTGGTCGCCGCGCTCAGGTCACGGACAGGACTGCTGTTTTAGTACTTTCCTGCTCGCATTCCCATGCCGCAGTGCAAACTGTGGGGCGCTGACCACGCCAGCGCCAAGGTCGCTAAGGCGCAGCGCCGCTCAGCGCCGGCCACTTGGGCGCGCGCGCCGAACGCGCCGCTGGCGGGCCGCCGCGCGCCCCATCCTTGAGCCGGAACACGCTCACCAGCTGCGACAGCGTGGCGGCCTGGTCCTGCAGGCCCTGCGAGGCCGACGCCGCCTGCTGCACCAGCTCGGCGTTCTGCTGGGTCACCGTGTCCATCTGCGAAATGGCCTGGTTCACCTGCTCGATGCCGGCGCTCTGCTCGCGGCTGGCGTGGGTGATTTCCGCCATCACGCCGGCCATGCTCTGCACGCTTTCCAGCACCTCGTTCATGGTGGCGCCGGCCTGGGCCACCAGCTTGCTGCCGATGTCCACCTGGCCGACCGATTCGCCGATCAAGTCCTTGATTTCCTTGGCCGACGCGGCGGAGCGCTGGGCCAGGTTGCGCACCTCGGTCGCCACCACCGCGAAGCCACGGCCCTGTTCGCCGGCGCGGGCCGCCTCCACCGCCGCGTTCAAGGCCAGGATATTGGTCTGGAACGCAATGCCGTCGATGACGGCGATGATGTCGGCGATCTTGCGCGAAGACGTGTTGATCGCGCCCATGGTGTCGACCACCTGCGCCACCACCGCGCTGCCCTTCTGCGCCACGCTGGCGGCCACGGTGGCCAGCTGGTTGGCCTGGGCCGAGTTGTCGGCGTTGTGGCGCACGGTCGAGGTCAGCTCCTCCATCGAGGCGGCGGTCTCCTCCAGCGAACTGGCTTGCTGCTCGGTGCGCGAGGACAGGTCCAGGTTGCCGGCGGCGATCTGGCCGGAGGCGCTGGCGATCACGCCGGTCGCGCCGCGCACCTCGCCGACGATCTTCTCCAGGTTGTCGCGCATGGTGCGCATGCCGAACAGCAGGCTGGTGCTGTCGCCGGCGCGGGTCTCGACCGTCACGCCCAGGTCGCCGGCGGCGATCTGGCGGACGATGTCGGTCGCATAGTCGGGCTCGCCGCCCAGGCTGCGCGTCAGCCAGCGCGTGATCAGCAGCGCGCCGGCGGCGCCGAACAGCACGCTGCCAACCACCAGCGCCAATATCCACAGCCGCGACGAGGCGTAGCGGCGGTCGCCCTCGACCGCCTCCTGCTTGCCGCCGTCGGTGTAGAACTCGACCAGCTGGTCGACCTGGCCGCGCAGCGCCACGATCAGCTTGTTCGATTCGCCGCGGATCAGCGCCTTGGCCTGGTCGTCGTTGCTGGCGCGGGCGGCGGCGCGGATCTTGGCGTCTTCATCCATATAGCGCGCCCACAGGTCGACGAACTTGGCATACATCGCCTGTTCCTCGGCGGTGCTGGCCAGCACCACATAGTCGTCCTGCATCTTCTTCAGGTCGACCAGGTCCTTGGCGATCACCTGGTCGTACTTGTCCATGTCCGCCGGGCTGGTCGAAATGATGTATTGCAGCTCACGGGTGCGGATGCGCGCGATCTGCGACTTGATGTCTTCGATCACCCGGATGCTGGGCATCCAGCGCGCCGAAAACCGCTTGGAGGTATTATTAACCTGCGATAACTCCCAGACGGAGAACACCCCCACCAGCACGGTCAAAGCCAATACCAGGGAGAAAGCCAGCCCCAGTTTTTGCGCCAGGCGTAGCGAATTAAACCATTTCATTATGCTAGTCCTTCAACGTTTAATTTGATAGTAACTGGCCGCAATGCGGGTATGGTCAAATTCAATCATAACGCATGCCGCACCCAGCAAACCTCGGGCCTTACAGCCTTGTGCACTATTCACAACATATTGTTTCTAAAGCATTTATCAATGCCAATACCATAAATTTAGTTGCCATTCAGCATCAAAAACAACAACCAGAACCTTAACATAGCTTTAGAATATCTGCACAGTCCCGGCAGCAGCAACCGTTTTAATTAAGAGGAATTTTTATGCCAACTTTATTAAAAATCAATGAAAACGTCACCATCGTGCCGGCCGATATCTCCTGGGGAAATGATTTAAATATCATTTACGAGATACTAAGCCGCCGCTTTAATGGTTTTAATGAAAACGGTTTTTACGCCCACCCCGAGGAGGTGGCCCTGCGCGCCGAATTGGGCGAGGTCGGCGCGCTGCGCCGGCTGACGCGCCAGCTGCGCGGCCTGGGCACCAACGGCGCCGCGCTGACCGGTCTCGGCCTGCACGGCCTGAGCGAGGACCGCCGCAACGCCGCCCTGTATGCGATCACGCTGATGCTGGGCTACCCCACCTCCACCGACCAGCGCACCGGCCGCGTGGCCTGGGACGTCAAGTCGCGGCCGCAGGCGCACAGCGACGCCCGCTTCACCACTTTTTCCGAGCGCGTCGGCAGCGCCGACATGCACACCGATTCCTCGTTCTATCCGATGCCGGAAGAGCAGTTCATCCTGTACGTGGTGCAGGCGGCCAACTGCGAAGGCGGCCATTCGCTGCTGATCGACGGCGAGGACATTTACCAGACCCTGCAGCAAACGGCGGCCGGCCGCGCCGCTTACGAGCTGCTGCGCAGCGCGCCGGTGCCGTTCCGTGTGCCGGCCGTGTACGCCGCCGGCGAGACCAACATCGAGCACCATGTGGCGCCGGTGTTCGGCCCGCCGTGCCGCGACGGCGACCGCTTCACGCTGCGCTGGCGCTACGACGCGATCCAGAAAGGCCTGGCCGTGCGCCCCGACCTGAGCACGCCGGCGCTGGTGGAGGCGCTGGCGCTGATGAACGAGGTGGCAGAACACAGCGCGCCGCGCTTCAAGCAGCAGTTGGCCACCGACACCCTGCTGTGGGCCGACAACCACCGCATGCTGCACGGCCGCACCACCTATGTGGACGAACGCCGCCACCTGATCCGCATCCGCATGTCCGACGTGCCCAACGCCGAGCGCATCGGGCCGTCCGGCGTGGTGCGCGATTGAGCGCGCTGGGCGGCTACGCCGCGGCCGAGACCGGCCTGCCGCCGGCCGAACGGCTGTGGGCCATGCTGTCGCTGATGACCGGCGTGGCGCTGGCCTCGCTGGACACGGCGATCGCCAACACCGCCCTGCCGGCCATGGCGCAGCAGCTGCACGCGACGCCGGCGGCCTCGGTGTGGATCGTCAACGCCTACCAGCTGGCGATGGTGGCGACGCTGCTGCCGTTCGCCGCGCTGGGCGAGATCGCCGGCTACCGCCGCGTCGCGCTCGGCGGCCTGGTGCTGTTCACCACGGCCTCGCTGGCGTGCGCGCTGGCCTGGTCGCTGCCGTCGCTGGTGGCGGCGCGACTGCTGCAAGGCCTGGGCGCCAGCGCCATGATGGCGGTCAGCACCGCGCTGATCCGCGCCATCTACCCGCCCGAGCGCCAGGGCCAGGGCTTCGGCACCAACGCGCTGGTGGTGGCGGTGGCGTTCGCGGTGGGGCCGACAGTGGCCTCGCTGATCCTGTCGCTGTCGTCCTGGCCATGGCTGTTCGCGATCAACGTGCCGCTGGGCGTGCTGGCGTTGAGCGCCGCGTACCAGGCGCTGCCGCACACGCCGCGCGCGGCGCACCAGGTGGACCTGCTGGCGGCGCTGTACAACGTCGGCGCCTTCGGCCTGCTGATCCTGGCGCTGGGCGACGCCGCCCATGGCGCCGCGCCGCAACGGCTGCCGGCCGAGATCGCCGGCGCGGCGGTCTGCTGGGGGCTGCTGCTGCGCCGCCAGCGGGGCCACGCGGCGCCGCTGCTGCCGGTGGACTTGTTCCGCAATCCGATGTTCGCCCTGTCCGCGCTGACGGCCTTCTGTACCTTCGCGGTGCAGGGGCTGGCCTTCGTGTCGCTGCCGTTTTTCTTCGAGCACACGCTGGGCCGTTCGCCGATCGACACCGGTTTTTTGATGACGCCGTGGCCGGCGCTGGTGGCCGTGATGGGACCGGTGGCCGGCCGGCTGAGCGACCGCTACAACGCCGGCACCCTGGGCGGCATCGGCCTGCTGCTGCTGTGCGCGGGCGTGCTGTTGTTGAGCGGGATGGCGACCGACGCCTCGGTGTTCGACATCGGCTGGCGCATGGCGCTGTGCGGGGTCGGCTTCGGTTTCTTCCAGGCGCCGAACATGAAGGCCATCATGGGCAGCGCGCCGCATGCGCGTTCAGGCAGCGCCAGCGGCATCGTCGCCACCGCCCGTCTCAGCGGCCAGGCCACCGGCGCGGCGCTGGTGGCGTATTGCTTCACGCTGTCGGATACGCGCGGCACGGTGTACGCGCTGCTGGTCGCGGCCGGCTTCGCCGCGCTGGGGGCGGCGGTGAGTTTCTCGCGCCGGCTGCTGAGAAACTAACTTCCTTTTTGCTGGCGGAACCTTGCCGGCGGCGTGCCGAAATGGCGGCTGAAGGTGCGCGACAAATGGCTGGCGTCGTGGAAACCGCAGGCTTCGGCGATGTCGGCCATCGCCCGTCCGCCGGCCAGCAGCATGGTGCGCGCCTGCTCCAGCCGCATCTTCATCAGGTAGCGGTGCGGCGGCAGGCCCAGTGCCAGATGGAACTCGCGCGAGAAATGCGCCTCGCTCATGCCGCACAGCGCCGCCAGGTCGCGGTTGCTGACGCCGGTGGCCAGGTTGCCGCCCATGTGGGTCAGCACGCGCCGCAGGCGGCCGCCGCCCAGGGTGCTCGATAGCGGCGCCGTCGCGGGCCGGCTGTAGTGCTCCAGCAAATAGCTCAGCAACGCCACCATCAGGCCGTCGCAGTACTGCGATTGCAGCGGACCGGCCATGGCGTCGCCATTGAGCATGCGGCGCACCAGTTCCATCACGTGGCGGTCCGAGGTGAACTGCTGGGCGCCCAGGCTCAGCGGGGTTTCGCGCTGCGCGTTCAGGTTGTCGATCAGCGCGGCCGGCACGAACAGGTTGACGATGTCGCAGCTGCTCAGGCGGCTCCACTGGCTGGAGCCGCTGGGCGGACAGATGCGGAAACGCTCGGCCGCGATCACCCCGCCCCACACCGGCTGGCCGTGCAGCCAGATGCGGGCGTCGACCGGCTCCAGCATGATGGCGATGCGGTAATCGTTGGGATGGGAGCTGATGGTCTGGATCATCGCGTCCGGCTGGTTGCTGCTCCAGCGCACGATCGAGGCCTTGGAACTGGGCAGGGGCCCGATGCAGGTGTGCAGCGGCGTGTGCACGCCGCTGCGCAGGAACCAGTCTTTCAACACTTCGGTATTGTCTATCGCGGTACCCATGGGCTCGTCTCGGCATATGGCGGAGCGTCGATTATCGGGCGCGCCAGTCTTGATGTCAAATCATCAATTGGCAGGATGGCCCATCCAGGACGACATCAGGTCGACCACTTCCTTTTCCTGGCCGATGTAACCGTGGTGATGGTAGGCCTCGCAGGGGTCGCCGCTGGGGTCGCCGCCGCCGGTGATCATCAACTGTTTTTTGAGCGGGGCGTTTTTCAGGCCCTTCATGATCCAGTCCACTTCGTAGGGGCGGCAGATCGCGCAGGCGTCGTTGGCGTGGTGCACCACCAGCACCGGCAGTTTCAGCGCGGCCAGGTTTTGGGCCGGCACCGCGCCCTCCTTCTTGAAGGCGGTCACGCTGGAGGTCAGCACCAGGCCGGCGATGCCGGGATCGTCCACGCTGGCGATGGCGACGTAGGCGGCCGACACCGTGCCGCGGCTGGTGCCGACCAGCCACACCGGCGCCGGGCTCTTGCCGCGCACGAACTCCAGCGCGGCGCGCACGTCGGCCAGGTGCTTGGGGTTGACGCGGTCGCTGTAGTCGAGCGCGGGGGTGTCGCTGGGCAGGCCGAAGATGGCGACGTTGAAGCCGTCGGCCAGGAACAGCGCCACGCTGCGGGCCAGGAAGTTGTGGCTGGTGGGCTTGCCGTCGACCACCTTGCCGTAGCCGCCGTTGCCGCCGGTGAACAGGAACACGGTGGCCTTGGCGCCCTCCCGCGCTTCCCAGTAGACGCTGGTCTCGACGCCGGGACGGGTGGGAATGCGGAAGGTCTGGCCGTCGGCCCAGGCCTGGCTGCTGCCGACGGCAAGCATCAGCGTTATCCACCAACGAAACATCATCATCGCACGCTCCTGAAGTCTGGCACCGGGCCGGTGGCCGAGGATAACATCTTCGGCCAACAAGGCCATTCCCGACGAGTCAGCCCGTTTCATGGCCGATCGCTCCCCGGCGTCATTACGACCACGGCTGCGGCGCGTATCGACCGGCGCCGTAACAACAGGTAGACCGCCGGCACCACGAACATGGAGAGCAAGGGCGCGGTGATCATCCCGCCGACCATCGGCGCCGCAATCCGTTGCATGACTTCGGACCCCGTGCCCGATCCCATCATGACCGGCACCAGACCGGCGAGGATCACGGCCACCGTCATCGCCTTGGGCCGGACACGCAGCACCGCGCCTTCGCGTATCGCGTCCAGCAGGTCGGCCTCGCCCGCGGCGCCCTGGGCCAGCCGCGCTTGCCATGCCTGCTTAAGGTAAAGCAACATGATCACGCCGAATTCGGCCGACACGCCCGCCAGGGCAATGAAACCGACGCCGCTGGCGACCGACAGATTGTGCCCAAGCGCCCACAGCAGCCAGATACCGCCGGCCAGTGCAAACGGCAGGGTCGCCATGATCAAGGCCGCTTCATCCACCCGCTTGAAGGTCAGGTACAGCAAGACGAAAATAATAAGCAAGGTCATCGGCACGACGAGCTTGAGCTTGGCGGTCGCGCGCTCCAGGTATTCGAACTGCCCGGACCAGGACACCGAATAGCCGGCCGGCAGCCGCACCTGCCGGGCAACGGCCTGCTGCATCTCATGCACGGCGGAGCTGAGGTCGCGGCCACGGATGTCGACATAGACCCAGCCGGACAGCCGCGCGTTCTCGCTTTTCAGCATGGGCGGGCCATCGTCGATCCGGATCGCGGCGACGTCGCCCAGCCGGATCTGGGCGCCCCGCCCGGTCAGCACCGGCAGATCGCGCAGCTTCCCGACCGAGTCGCGCAGCTCGCGCGGATAGCGCACATTGATCGGAAAGCGCTGCAAGCCCTCGACCGTCTCGCCGATATTGTCGCCGCCGATGGCGCTGGACACGACGCTCTGCACATCGGCGATATTCAGCCCATACCGCGCCGCCGCATCGCGGTCGATCCGGACATCGATGTAGCGCCCGCCATTGAGACGCTCCGCCAGCGCGGACGACACGCCAGGCACGCCCTTGACGACCCGCTCAATGTCGCTGGTGATGCGATCGATCTCCCGCAGGCTGGCGCCGGCCACCTTGACGCCGACCGGACTCTTGATGCCGGTGGCGAGCATGTCGATGCGGTTGCGTATCGGCGGCACCCAGATATTGGACAGTCCCGGCACGTTGACGGTGCGGTCCAGCTCTTCGACCAGCCGGTCCATGGTCATGCCGGCACGCCACTGGTCGCGCGGCTTGAACTGGATGGTGGTCTCGAACATTTCCAGCGGCGCCGGATCGGTGGCCGACTCCGCGCGGCCGGCCTTGCCGAACACGGTCTGCACTTCCGGCACCGCCTTGATCAGCCGGTCGGTCTGCTGCAACAGTTCGGCCACCTTGCCCGCGCCGATGCCCGGCAATGCGGAGGGCATGTACAGCAAATCGCCTTCATCCAGCGGCGGCATGAACTCGCCGCCCAGACGCGACATCGGCCAGATCGTCGCGGCCGCGATCAGGCCGGCCGCGACCAGGGTGGCCTTGGGACGGCGCAGGACGATTTCCAGCAACGGCCGGTAGCGCGCGATCATCCAGCGGTTCAGCGGATTGCGTTGTTCCTCGGGGATGCGGCCCCGGATCAGGTAGCCCATCAAGACCGGAATCAGCGTCACCGCCAGGCCGGCCGCCGCCGCCATGGCATAGGTCTTGGTGTAGGCCAGCGGCGCGAACAAGCGGCCCTCCTGCGCCTCCAGCGTGAACACCGGAATGAAAGACAGCACGATGATCAGCAGCGAGAAGAACAGCGCCGGCCCCACTTCGGCGGCGGCGTCGCCGATCACGGCCCATTGCGTATCACCGGCCAGGCGCTGGCCGGGGTGGGCGTGATGCCATGCCTCGATATGCTTGTGGGCGTTCTCGATCATGACGACCGCGGCGTCGACCATGGCGCCGATGGCGATCGCGATGCCCCCCAGCGACATGATGTTGGCGTTCACGCCCTGATACGACATCACGATGTAGGCGATCAGGATGCCCAAAGGCAGCGACACGATCGCCACCAGCGCCGAGCGCAGATGAAACAGGAAGATCGCGCAGACCACCGCGACGACGATCAATTCCTCGATCAGCTTGTGCTGGAGATGGTCGACCGCGCGCTCGATCAGGTGGGAGCGGTCATACACGGGGACGATGTCCACGCCGGCCGGCAAGCTCGACTTGAGCGTGGCGAGCTTGGCCTTGACGGCGGCGATGGTTTCCTGCGCGTTCTTCCCCGAGCGCATGACGATCACGCCGCCGGCGACTTCGCCTTCGCCGTTGAGATCCGCGATGCCACGCCGCATCTCGGGCCCGAGCTGCACGCGCGCCACGTCGCCCAGCCGCACCGCTACCCCGGCATCGGTGGTCACCAGGGGGATTTTCCGGAAGTCGTCGAGCGACTGCAAATAGCCGGAGGCGCGCACCATGTATTCGGCCTCGCCCAGTTCCATGACGGCGCCGCCGGTCTCTTGATTGGCGCGCTGCACCGCCTCGATCACCTTCCCGTGCGGGATGGCATAGGCGCGCAGCTTGTCGGGGTCGAGCACGATCTGGTATTGGCGCACCATGCCGCCGACGCTGGCCACTTCCGACACGTTCGGCACCGCCTTGAGTTCAAACTTCAGGAACCAATCCTGGAAGGCGCGCAGCTGGGACAGGTCCAGTTTGCCGCTGCGGTCCACCAGCGCATACTCGTAGATCCAGCCGACGCCGGTCGCATCCGGGCCGAGCGCCGTTTTCGCCTGCGCCGGCAAGCGGGACTGCACCTGGTTCAGGTATTCGAGCACGCGTGACCTGGCCCAGTAGGGATCCGTGCCATCCTCGAACAGGATGTAGACGAAGGAATCGCCGAAGAAGGAATAGCCGCGCACCGTCTTCGCCCCCGGCACCGAGAGCATGGTGGTCGTCAAGGGATAGGTCACCTGGTTCTCGACGATCTGCGGCGCCTGCCCCGGATACGTGGTGCGGATAATGACCTGCACATCCGACAGGTCCGGGATCGCATCGAGCGGTGTGCGCGCCAGCGACCACATGCCCCATGCGGCAATGAAAACGGTCGCCAGCAAAACCAGGAAACGGTTGACGATAGACCAGCGTATCAATTTTGCGATCATTTCGTCGCTCCCGCCGCCGGGGTCCTGGGCATCGCCATCTCGCCCATGCGCGTGGCCGTTCCCTTCAAGCTGGCTTCGGAGTCCACCAGGAACTGGCCCGATACGACGATCTTCTGTCCGGCCGCCAGGCCCTGGCGAATCTCGGTCATGCCATGGCTTTCAAGTCCGGGCTCCACATCGACCGGCATGAACTTTCCACCTTCCTGCGCCAGCATGACGACGCTGCGCGTGCCGGTCTGTATCACGGCCTCGGATGGCACCAGGAGGACCTCGGCGCCGCCATGCGACGTGAACGTAAGCGTGGCGAACATGCCCGGCACCAGTTGTCCATTCGGGTTGGCCAGCTCGATACGCGCTCTCAGCGTCCGTGTGGCGCTGCTCACTTCAGGCAAGACCGCGCCGACCTTCCCCCGGAAGACGCTGCCGGCGAGCGCCGGCGCGCGCGCTTCGACGGCGTCGCCAGGGCGCACTTGGGCAGCCAGGCTCTCGGGCACTTCCGCATACACCCAGACAGTAGCGAGGCCGTTGATGCGAAACAGCGACGTCCCCGCCGTCACGGTCATTCCTTCGCGCGCGCCCAGCTCCGCGACCACGCCGCTGACGGGCGCGGAAATTGTGATGCGCGGATGAACCTTGCCACTCGTTTCGACCAGGCGGACTTGCGTATCGCTCATGCCGGCCAGCCGCATGCGCTGGCGGGCGCCATCGACCAGCGATGCAGTATCGCCGCCCTGCATGCGCCGCGCCGCCAGGTATTCCTCCTGCGCCGCGATCCAGTCGGGTACGTACAATTCGGCCAATGGCTGTCCCTGCTTGACCGGGTCGAGCGTAGCGCGCACATACAAGCGTTCGATAAATCCATTGCTGCGCGCCTGGACCAGCGCCATGTCGCGTTCGTTGTACGCGACGCTGCCAACCGCCGCCACGCCGGCGGACAGCTTGCCGGTCGTGACGATTGCGGTGCGCACGCCCAGGTTCTGTTGCACACGCGGGCTGATGGTGACGCTGCCCTCGTCGCCATCGCCGCCGTAGACGGGCACCAGTTGCATGTCCATAAAGGGCGACTTGCCGGGCTGGTCAAACTTTTGTCCAGGCACCATCGGATCGTGCCAGTAGAGCGGTTTCCTGTCGCTCCCGCCCGTGGCGACGGCTGCCGCGCCGTCATTTTCCGGTCCCGCCTTCATCCCTTGTCGCATTCCAAATCGGTAAGCGCCGTATCCGCCGGCGGCAACGGCGATCGCGATCATCACCGCGAGCATGTTCTTGTTATTCATTGGGACGCCTGATGGTTGGTCTTGCTGGAATGCTGGGTGACGCCAGTCTCTGGAAAGAGGAAATTGAGTTGCGCCCATAGCCGCGCGGTATCCATCTGTAGCTGTAGCGCCTGCCAGCGAAGCTCGGCCTCGCTGCGTCTTGCCGCCAGCACCTCGGCCAGTGTCGCCTTCCCGCCGCGGTAGGCGGCCAGCAGCGCCTGGCTGCGCGCATCCGCCAGCGGCAGCGCTTCGCGTGCGTAGCGGGCGATCCGCTCCTTCCCGCTCTGCCACTCGACGATCATCGAGCGCGCCTCCGCGACGTGTGCCCGCAGCATTTCGTCGCGCTCGGCCTTCGCCTGTTCGAGCACGGCGAGCCTGGAGCTCAGTTCGCGATCCTGCCGGTTCTTCCGGTCCCACTGCAAGGGCACCGAAATGCCGACCGAAACCATGTTGGAATACGCCGGACCGCGCTGCTGGAACGCCACCTCCACGCTCCAGTCGGCGCGCCGGTTCGCTTGCGCCAGGCCGACCTCCGCCTGCGCGATATCCTCCTGCCTGCTCATCACCGCGATTTGTGGGTGGTGCGCGAGGTCGCTGTCGAGCGACCTCGGGTCCAGGCGTATGCTGTCGATATCGGGAGCGCCGGCGACGGCGGCCTCGCCGGAACCGGTCCAGCGGGCCAGCATGGTCTGGGCGACCCGCAGGCGGCGGCCGACCTCGCTGCCCCGGTCATCCAGCGCCAGCAAGGCAGAACGCGCGGCAAGCATCTCGGCCTGGCTGCCGCGCCCGCCACGGTAGGCTGCCTCGGCGGCCTCGATTTCCTGTCGCGACAAGGCCACCTGGGTGGCGACCACGCTGGCCATTTGCTGCGTGTAGTAGACCTCCAGCCACGCGATGGCGGTGTCGCGTTGGATCGCCGCCAGCGCGACGTCCTTTTGCGCCTGCGCCTTGTCCGCTTCGCGCTCCAGGCGCGCGGCACGCCAATGCAGTTTGTCGGCGCGCGTCAGCTCCTGCGCAATGCCGACCCTGCGCATGGTCATGAAGTCATTGGTCAGGCTGAGCCGATCAGGGCCGCTGACAGGTAAATTGTCGATGCCGACCTTGAGGACGGGATCGGGGCGTTGGCCAGCCGCGACCGCCATCTCATGGGCGGCGGCGGTGGCCTGATCCTGGGCGCTCAGCTGGCGCGAGTGGTCGACTGCCTGCTGCTGGGCCTGGCCCAGCGTGAGCGCTGGCGATGCCGCCGGCACGCCATGTGCGGCCGCCAGGCAGGCGAGCGTGAAAGTGGTCTTCGACAACACGCGAAGACACGAAGAGCGTGCGTAGACATGCACGGATAACGGGGATGGCATAGAACCTCCAGAATGCAACGGACAACATCGCGCTCGCCGGACGCGGCGATGCGATGACGAACTAGGCAGTCTGGAAAATTAAATGCGGAAACAGCAATTGCGGATGGCGATAGGCGGCGCTGTCGATCGCGCCAGCTCGATCGGCGGATAGGAGGTGGCATCGACAATCGAGACGACCTCGAACAGTTGCAGAGTCAACAGCAACGTGACCGGGACGAAAGGCGGCACTTCTGGCGCAGGCGTTTTATCGAGCGATTGCTTGGAGGGCTCGCCATGCGCGTGCAGATGGCATAGCGCCGGCTGTGCGGCATCCATGCCTTGGCAGTTCGGCATATCCGCCATGACAGGGTTGGCTGGTGCCGCATGGCTCCGAGCTGCCGCCGGCGTTCCGGGGCACACATACGACGCCACAGCAAGCTGCATAAACAGCATACTGATGAGAGCGACGATAACCGTCAGAAACCGAGTGGGGTGGAAAGTCTTCATGGGGAGATGCTGTCTACAGTCCTGCTAGCCTATCTTTGAACACATGGGTAGTCAATAGTCGGCTCAAAACCGAAATCCTTACACACACTGTAAAGCTTACTGCAGTGGGAAGGTCAATTCCTTTTTTCGACTAGCGCCGCCTTGAAGTTTACGGGTTCAAGCGCCGCTCAATTGCTTTGCGGATCGCTCGATGCCGGCAAAGATCATCCCGGCGACCCGTTCAGGAAATCCCGGCGGCAGCCTAGCCGCGACCGCCTCAATCGCACCTTGGGTCCTCGCCAGCACGCTTTCGATGACGTCTTCCGCATCGGCGCGCAGGAAGTACTTTGCAGCGGTGCTATTGAAGTGTCGCCGCCGCACGTCTGAGTATCGGTAGTGCTTGCTCTTGCCCAGCATGGCCATGGCCAGCCTGGCTTTGTGCAGCGAATATTGATTCGCCCCGCCACCCTCTATCGGCCAAATCGACATGACGTCATAGAGCGGCGTCAGCGCGTAGCGCCCCCCCGGCAGCAAGTGGATGCTGAAGTTCTTGGCGTGACCGTCCGGCGCGGCCATCATCCAGAACAACACCTGGCTGGCCAACAGCGTCGTCAGATCTTCCTGCGCGCGCTCGGAGCCGCGCAGCACCGCAGCCAGATCCGCCAGGCCCGGCCCGCCGTCGCTCTCGTACTTCAAGTGCGACGGTACTCCGAGGGCCTGGCAAAAGTCTTCCTGCGGCAAGCGCATGATCCATTTTCCGGACGGGTGCATTCGGCGGTCGAAGCGTTCGACACCGAGCACCTTCTGGCCGCCAAAATTCAAGATGGCGGTCTGGGCAACCGGCAGGCCAAATCCCGCCAGCAGGTTCATGCACAACCATTCGTTCTCTACCGATGCCGTCAGGTCCGCTTTGCGGTGGCCGACCAGCCCCAAGGGCAATTTGAGTATGTGGGTGGTAGGGGTCGATCCATGTGGCCGCATCCAACCGCCGTTATGCCACAGCAGAGCGGTCTTTTCCTGCGCGCCAGCCAATGAGATGCGCAAGTCGTCGGCATCCTCGCCGCGCCCCATCGTCCCCGACTGCGTGAGCTGGATCAGATGCCGTTCGACGTCCTCTTCGGACATCGGACTGCCATCGATGCGTTTGACGTTGGTGGGCGCGTCGTCTTCCTTCAGCAGCTGGACCGCGCCAACGCAGTCCCTGCCGATTTCCTGCAGCAAATCGAACGCTTCAATGGACGCCAGCTTGTAGTGCGATGCCAGGCGCTTGCGGATAGGTTCGCTGTCCGGCAGCAGGTTGTCGAAAAAATCGCGGACGACATCGCCTCGCAAAGGCTGGTCGCCTGTGTAGGGCAACGACAGCGACAGCGGCCGCCCCACAGCCGATGCCCGCCACGCCTTATCATAGAGGAACTGTGTTTCGCCACGAGCGGGGATGGTCCAGGTTCCTACGCGCTCGCCGTTGCTCCAGACCGATAACGAGCGCGAGTGCGATTTGCGTCCCATGGCTTACCAATCCGGCGTGGCTGATCCACGCACTTCGGCATCATCGTTTTTCGGCTGCACTAGCACTTCGTAATTCAGTGCCGCTAGCAGCGCCAACAGTTGTTCGACGTTGATCGATCCAGGGTCCAGCTCCATCGCGGAGATGCGGCTTTGGCTAATGCCCACACGTTGCGCGAGCTCCGTCTGCGAAAGACCAGCGGATTTGCGCACCGACTGAAGAAGCGGCCCAAGCTGTTTGGAGAGCGCCAGAATTTGCTTCATGAGATGCTTTCTGCGTTTTACCTGTATAACGAATATTTACAGATTACGCGCATAACAGGTATTCGTCAAATACCCGCCATACAGCTAGCTTGTTCACGGATGCATCTTAGACGAACAATGCCTGCATCAGGTCTACAGTCGCAGGCTCAATTTGCTTGGCGCCTTTAGCCAGATTAATTTGCTTCGCCGCCTCCGCAACTTCAATGGCGCCAGGAGCGATGTTGTACGCAGCTTTTTTTCTCATCCAATGAAGCACATCGACCAAATGCCACAAGGACAAGCTGCCCGCGTGGACAGGCACGGGGAAAGTGGAGAAATTATTCACCGCCAGTTTCCGCATGTTTTGACGCGTCACGCCAACCGCGTCCGCAATGTCGGTAAGACCAACCAGATCTGGTCCCGCCTCGATGAGCTGGGCAGATGGGATGACCTGCCTTACATCGGTCAGTGCACTGGTCAGGGCTTCAAAGGCAGAGTTCGCTTCCCTCGTAAATTCAAGCGCTATTCGGCCCGGGACGCCTATGCCAATCAGGGCATCATCACATCCGCCCCCGCCCAGGCGCTCGACCAGTTCGTCCTGATTTCCATCCGCGCCGGACAGTTGATAGTTGAGCTTGAAAGTAAATTCCATTTCCGACTCCTTGGGTGCATCGCCGGTCTGATCGGCGTCCGCAGCTTCACTCTTCCGTCCGGTGCAATTGTCTACGACACGCTTAATGGCTCTTGCATGATTGCCTGGATTTCTCGGGCTACTCCAGATGGACGTGATGCAAAATTCTCCGCAGCGGCATTCCTGATCGTTATAAGGACAGAATATTTTCCCCCATGCGTGCCCGCCGATGGAAGCCTGCCGGCTGGATGTACCCAAACAGGGCATACGCCAATCCAAGAGTCTTACCTCTTTGCGGCAGTCACTTTTTTGAAGGTATGGATTTACCGTTGGAGGATGTGAATTGTTCGATATGACTTTGAGCATCAGGCAAAATGAGTGCCTCGCCATCAGACGCTAGTCCACACGAATCTACTCGTGGATAATTCGGATAAAGATTGGCCACTTTGCTCACCGCATCTTTTTCAGTATCGCCGCGTACAAGTACACTGCGCTCCGGATTTTGATCATCTTTGTTGGCATAAACGTTGCATTTATAAATTCCCACAGGCATCCCTTTGAGGAAAAAATGTAAGTGCCGCTGTACGTCCGCAGATGGTGATCTAATTTCATTTTCATCTATTGCGAGCACGCCACCGTGGAATGCGAGCCAGCGCCGTCGATTGTAAGCTCATTTGCAGAGGGCATGAGCATGATCGCGTCGCCAGTTGCAATTAATTCGAGCTGAGATCGGCGTCAAATGCGAGCATGGCCCGTTTAAAACGCGAGCCGTTACACATAGCACAGTGCGGGATGTGTTTCTTACTGATACCCGTCAGCGCGGGCTTTCGCCACGCAGTCATCAAATCGAGACTTCCCGAGCGAAGAGGAAAACAGGCCCGTGCCCACTTGCTTGCATGTTATTTCCCCGCCCTTAGCATTTTTAAGGGTCTGATCTTGGACTGGCACTAAGGCACATCCGCCAAGTACAAGCGCAAGCACTCCGAAGAAGCCGATATTTTTCATTGCTCTACCCCCAAAAGTTAACGGCGCTGAATACGGTAACACGAAAAGGAACCCCGAAGAGAAAGGGGTGCGACAAGGACTCCTTTTTATGCGCAGCGGAACATAAGAGCGATCCTTACCATACCTCAGCACGATGCTGCTTAACAATGCTACGCTCTGCGCGAGCACCTGCCAGTGTGACCCCGGGCTAGCTGCCAAAGAACAGCCGCGACTCCTTGCCATTCGCCTGGCGTACCTTCATGCGCCAGAACTTCGTGCCGCTGGGCATGACCTCGATATAGGGGCGCGCTCGGGGTGTTCCGGCAATTGGACATTTATTGCATCATGGAATTGAAATTAGGAAATTTTTGACGAGCCGCCGGTCTGCTTACCGTGAGAGTTAGAGTATGCACGCACCGCGCGCCCTCGGCGCGCTAGGCTGCCGCTACGCGGCAGCAGTTGGGCGATTCGGAGCGGGATGGCCCTGCAGGGCCATGCCCTTCGAATCTCACACGCAGGGCCCGCAGGGGCCCTGCTCGCTTCCGCCAGGCAATAAAAAACCGCCCGAAGGCGGTTTCTTTATTTCCTGGCGGAAGCGGTGAGATTCGAACTCACGAACAGTTTAACCCGTCGCTAGTTTTCAAGACTAGTGCCTTCAACCACTCGGCCACGCTTCCTAAGTGTGCAGCATTATACAGATTTCACCCCCACTTGGGTGCCGAACCGTCGATCCGCCCTCAAGCGGCCCGGCTGGCCTGCCCCGGCGTCCAGTTCTCGCGCAGCGCCTGTTCGAACGCTTCCGCCTCCAGCGGCCGCGAGAACAGATACCCCTGCACCTCATCACAACCCGAATTCTTCAAAAACGCCAGCTGCTCCACCGTCTCCACGCCCTCGGCGATGACTTTGTGCTTGAGCTGCTGCGCAATACTGATGATGGTATTGGCAATCGCACAATCATTAGCATCCCCCGGTATGCCGATGGTGAACGAACGGTCGATCTTCAACGTATCGATCGGGAAGCGCTTCAAGTACGACAAACTCGAATACCCCGTCCCGAAATCATCCAGCGACAAGGTCACGCCCAGCGCCGTGATCCGGTCCATGATGCCGATCACCCGGTCGATGTTGTGCATCAGCGTGCTTTCGGTGATCTCCAGCTCCAGCCATGTCGGCTCCAGCCCGTAGCGCGTCAGCGTCTCCTGCACCCGCCCCGGCAAGGCCGAGGTGAACTCGCGCGCCGACACATTGACCGCCAGCCGTATCGGCGGCAAGCCAGCATCCTTCCACACCTTGGCCTGCGCGCAGGCCGCTTCCAGCACCCATTCGCCGACCTGCACCACCAGCCCGGTGGCCTCGGCCAGCGGAATGAACTCGATCGGCGGCACCAGGCCGCGTATCGGATGGCGCCAGCGCACCAGCGCTTCGGCGCCGATGATCTTGCCGGTGTCGATGCTGAACTTGGGCTGGTAGTGCAACAGCAGCTCGCCGTGGCCCAGCGCGTGGCGCAGCCCCGTTTCAATCCGCATGCGCTCCTGCATGCCCTGGTTCATGTCCTGGCTGTAGAACGCGACGTGGTCGCCTTCCGACCCGCCCTCCTGCTTGGCGCGGTACATGGCGATGTCGGCCAGGCGCAGCAGGGTCTCGGCGTCGCCGCCGTCCTGCGGGTACACGCTGATGCCGATGCTGCCGCCCACGCGCAGGTCGTGGCCGTCGATCACGATCGGCGTGTTCAAGGTGCCCAGCAGCTTTTGCGCCACCATGCTCGCCTCGAAATGCTGGCCGATGTCGAACAGGCCGACGGCGAACTCGTCGCCGCCCAGCCGCGCCACCAGGTCCTGGTCGCGCAGCACGGCGCGGAAGCGGCGCGCCACTTCGCACAGCAACTCGTCGCCGATCTTGCGGCCCAGGGTGTCGTTGATCAGCTTGAAGCGGTTGAGGTCGATGAACAACACGCAGCCGTGCAGCTTGCTGCGCTGGGCCACCGTCAAGGCCTGGTCGACCAGCTTGGTCAGCAGCGAGCGGTTCGGCAGGTTGGTCAGCGCGTCGTAGTAGGCCAGGTGGTGGATGCGCTCTTCCGCCATCTTGCGTTCGGTGATGTCGGTCAGGTAGGCGATCAGGCCGATGGCGCGGTCGTTGATGTCGCGCAGCGGCGACAGCGACAGGCTGGCCCAGAACACTTCGCCCGACTTTTTCTTGCGCCGCACTTCCATCAGGCGCCCGCCCTGCTCGAGGAAGGTGTCGTCGAAACTCTCGTCCTCGTCGTCGTACAGGAACAGGATGTTGCGCCCCACCGCTTCCACCGAGCTGTAGCCGAACAGGCGCTCCGCGCCCTTGTTCCAGCTGATGATGAAGCCGCTCATGTCCATGGTCAGCACCGACTCGTGGATGTGGTCGAGGATCTGCGCCTGGTGCTGCAGCTGCGATTCCACCTGCACGTAGGCGTGGCTGGAACGCTGCGCCAGCGCGTGCACCTGCAACACGCTGCCGGCCAGGTTGGCCAGGCTGGCCAGGTGTTCGCGGTCGAGCGAGCTGTAGCGCTCGCGCCCGGACACCACGAAACGGCCGAAATATTCGTCGTCGAACAGGATGTCCTGGGTCAGGCTGGGCACCGCGTCGTCGTTGGCGGCCAGCACTTCGATCACCGGCGCCTTGAGCAGCATGGCGTGGGTGTCGGCCGGCAGGAATTCGCCCAGCGGACTGTTCATCACGCTGCGGACGATGCGCCCCAGCTCCTCGGCCAGCGCCGCTCCGCGCAAGCGCAACACCGCGTCGCATAAAGCCGCGCTGTTGCTCAGGAAATCGGAGACGGGATGCGCGACCATGGCTTAGATATTCCTGCTGACCTGGATCGCCCAGTGGTAAGCCTGCAATTGCGCTTGCCAATAGGTCTCATGGTCGATGCCGGCCTGGTCCAGACCGGCGCGGTCGTGGCGCTCCACCAGGGCCAACAGTTCGCCCAGCGGGCCGGCGCGGTCGAGCAGCGCCATCACCACGTCGAGGTCGAGGCTGAGCGCGGCGACGATTTCCGTCATCGGCATGCCCAGCAACACGTCCAGCAGCGAGAACACGCCGGCCACGAAGGCCATGTCCTGCTGGTCGCGCTCCCAGCCGAGCGCCTTGCTCAGCCCTTCCATCTGCGCGGCGCGCACCGCCGCCAGCGGCAGCAGCGGGTTGGACATGCCGTCGTCCTGCTGGCGCGCGTACAGCAGCAGCTGCAGCCAGCGCTGCAACTGGCGCCGGCCCAGCACGTTGATGGCCTGGCCGAAGCTGTGGATCGGCGAACTGAGCGCGAACGCGGCCGAGTTCACCAGCTTGAGCAAATGGTAGGACAGCGCCGGATCCTGCTTGAGCAGCACTTCCAGCTCGCGCGAGTCGGCGTCGCGGGCCAGCAAGCCCAGCAGCGCCAGCAGGCGCTTGCGCGAGGTGCCGTCGCCGGCGTTCATGTCTTGCGGCGGATGCAGGGCGAAGTCGCCGGCGAACCAGCTGAAGCCGGCCTGGGCGCATTCGGCGATGCGCGCTTCGCTGCCCATGCCGGCGGCCAGGTGCGGCCCCGGCTGGGCCACCAGCGCCAGCACCGGCGGCATCACCAGCGCGGCGTCGACCATCAGCGACTTGGCGCCGCACAGGGTGGCGTCCATGCCGGCCACGCCGTCGACCATGATGCGGTAGCCGGCGTCGGCATACGAGGACAGTTTCTTTTGCACCGGGAGCTCGGCGCAGGCGGCGGCCGGCACGCGCAGGATCACGCGGTGGGGCGGCAGCTCGGACAGTTGGGACAGTTCCAGCAGCGCCGGCTGGGCCACCGGCAGGATGCAATCGAGCGGCGCCAGCGCGGCGAACGCGTCCTGCGTCTTGAGCAAGGTCAGCGCCGCCTGGAAGGCGTCGCCCGAGTCTGCGGACAATTCAAAAGTCAGTGCCACCCACTCGTTGTGAGCGTTGGACACGGCTTGTAATTCCACCAGTGGAAACATGCTAGTTTCAGGCGCAGACATCAATATCTCATTGAAGGTTGTGCGCGCAATCTTAGATCAAGCATTGATATTAGGCAATCAATTACCACCCGACAGTATTGTTATTTTCAATACGACCAGTGTAAGACCAATCATCGCGCGCGAAACGTTTACTTTTATACAATTGCAAATACACAAGCGGTGCAGGAATATAGCAGATATTGCCGCACAAACACGCACTGTTAAAAATTGCTTAATAGAATTAGAGTCGATACTCTGTATTTACAACAGGATTGCAACCGCCGCAAGGTTACTGCACGTGCTGGACCGCGAACCGGATCAACTCGGCCTGCCCCTCGATGCCCAGCTTGCGCTTGATGTTCAGGCGGTGGGTTTCCACGGTGCGCACGCTGAGGTCGAGCGCGCGGGCGATCTGCTTGTTCGACTCGCCGTTGGCGATGTGGCGCAGCACCTCGTGCTCACGCGAGGTCAGCTGGTTGTCCTGGGTGTGCGGCTGGGCCAGCTGGCGCGCCAGCGCGGCGCTGTAGTAAATGCCGCCGGACATGACGGTCTCGATCGCCACCACGATGTCCTTGCCGGGCGCGTCCTTGAGCACATAGCCGCGCGCGCCGGCCTGGATCGCCTGCGACACGTATTCCAGCTTGTCGTGCATCGACAGGATCAGCACCGCGATGCGCGGAAACGCCTGCTTGAACTGGGCCGTCGCTTCGATGCCGTTGGTGCCGCGCATATTGATGTCCATCAGCACCAGGTCGACCTCGCACTGGGCGGCCTGCTCCAGCGCCTCGGCCGCGCCGCCGGCCTCGGCCACCACCTGGAATTGCGGCATCGCCTCCAGCCGCGCGCGCAGGCCGTCGCGCACCAGGGGATGGTCGTCGACCAGCAGGATTTTGATTGTGGCTGTCATGTCTTAATCTTTATAAACGGTATTAACTATTGCCGGCAAAGGCAGTCACCGCCGTGCCGTCGCTGGAGGACGCGATGTCAAAGCGGCCGCCGATGGCGTCCATCCGCTCCATCATATTGCGCAAGCCGATGCCGTGCTTGGGATGCAGGGCGATGCCCTCGGCGTCGAAGCCGGCGCCGTCGTCGCGGATGCGCAGGGTGACGCCGCCGTGCTCGCCGGTCAGGCGGATCTCGATGCGGCTGGCGCCGGCGTGGCGCTCGATATTGGTCAAGGCTTCCTGGGCCACGCGGAACAGCACGGTGTTGGCGACATCGGGCAAGTCGTCGGTGCAACCGTCCGCCTCGAAGTGTACCGGGGTTGCGCTGCTGAGCGTGTACTCCTGGCCCAGGTGGTGCAGCGCCGCCGCCAGGCCCAGGTCGTCCAGGATGGCCGGGCGCAGATTGTGCGAGATGCGGCGCACCTCGCCCATCACGTTGTTGAGCTGGTCGGCCGCGTGCTCGAAGGCCGCCTGCGCCGCCTGCTGCTGCGCGACCTGGCCGGACGCCAGGCCGGACGTCAGGCGGATGATGCCGGCCTCGATCTGCAGCTTGATCGACACCAGCCACTGGCTGATGCCGTCGTGCAGGTCGCGCGAGAGCCGCGCCCGCTCCTCCTCCTGCGATTCGACCACGCGCTGGGCCAGCACCTTGAGCTTGGCGTCGGCCACCCGCAGCTCGCTGATGTTGAGCGCCAGGCCCGAACTGGCGACCGCCACCGAGGCCGCGATGGCGATCGCGGCGATCCACAGCATGGTGTTGCGGATGTTGCCCGATTGCTGGACATCGACCCTGGCCAGCGCCTGGTCGACGTCGTCCAGATAGATACCAGTGCCCAGCATCCAGCCCCACTTCGGCATCGGGATCACGTAGCCGAGCTTGGCGCCGGATTTGTGGGTGGACGGCTTGACCCACCTGTAGCGCTCCAGCCCGCCGCCCGCGCGGGCGCGCGCCAGCAGGTTCTGGATGGTCGGCTGGCCCTGCTCGTCGCGCAGCTGGTACAGGTTGCGGCCCACCAGCTCGGGCTGGCGCGGATGCATCAGCGTGTTGCCCTGCATATCGTAGACGAAGAAATAGCCGTCGTCGCCATAGCTGAGCGAGGACAGGATGCGCTTGGCCTCGTCGCGGGTGGCCTGGTCGTCGCGGCCCGATTCGTACAGATGGGCGATGGCGTGCGAGGCCAGCGCGACATAGTGCTTGAGTTCGGCCTCCTTGCTGCTCAGGTAGGCTTGCTGGATGGTCTCGCGCTGCTGCTGGGCCAGCAGCACCGACTGGTGGCGCACCGCCAGCGCGATGGCGATCAGCGCCAGGATCAGCGGCGTGATGGCCAGGAATATGACTTTTTGCCGCAACTTCATGACGTTCGTCCCGAATGATTCTGTAGCGCGATTCTACGCCCCCGCCGGCCGCGGCGACTACGTAGTTGTACCGAGCCATAGTGCGTAGTGCTGCGCTTGCGGCGGTTATCAGCTTCCTGAATACTGGACATAAGCTGCAGTGGGGTCTCAAAGCAGCGCCCAAAACCTTGGAGGAAGCATGAAAACACTGCACCACACCGCGCCACCCACCCTGGCCAGCCGGCTGGGCTGGGCCGCGCTCGCCCTGTGCGGCGCCGCGGCGCTGGGCGTCATCGCGCTCAAGCGCGGCGAAGCCGTCAGCGCCATCTGGATCGTCATCGCCGCCGTCTGCGTCTACCTGATCGCCTACCGCTTCTACAGCCTGTTCATCGCCGACAAGGTGCTGGGCCTGGACGCCCGCCGCATGACCCCGGCCAACAAGCTGAACGACGGCCTCGACCACGTGCCGACCAATAAGTACGTGCTGTTCGGCCACCACTTCGCCGCCATCGCCGGCGCCGGTCCGCTGGTCGGCCCGGTGCTGGCCGCCCAGATGGGCTATCTGCCCGGCATGCTGTGGATACTGGCCGGCGTGGTGTTCGCCGGCGCGGTGCAGGACTTCATCGTGCTGTTCATTTCGATGCGCCGCGACGGCCGCTCGCTGGGCGACCTGATCAAATCGGAGCTGGGCCAGATCCCCGGCATGATCGCGCTGCTGGGCACCTTCATGATCATGGTCATCATCCTGGCGGTGCTGGCGCTGATCGTGGTGAAGGCGCTGACCGGCTCGCCGTGGGGCAGCTTCACCGTCATGGCCACCATCCCGATCGCGCTGTTCATGGGCGTCTACACGCGCTACGTGCGCGTCGGCCGCATCGGCGAAGTGTCGATCATCGGCTTCGTGCTGCTGATGGCGGCCATCTTCGGCGGCCAGATCGTGCAGGAAAACCCCGCCCTGGCGCCGATGTTCACCTTCACCGGCACCGAGCTGACCTGGATGCTGATCGGCTACGGCTTCGTCGCCTCGGTGCTGCCGGTGTGGCTGCTGCTGGCGCCGCGCGACTACCTGTCGACCTTCCTCAAGATCGGCACCATCGTCGGCCTGGCGGTCGGCATCGTGGTGGTCGCGCCCTACCTGAAAATGCCGGCCATGACCAAGTTCATCGACGGCACCGGTCCGGTCTGGGCCGGCTCGCTGTTCCCGTTCCTGTTCATCACCATCGCCTGCGGCGCCGTGTCCGGCTTCCACGCGCTGATCGCCTCCGGCACCACGCCCAAGATGATCGAGAACGAGACCCACGCCCGCTTCATCGGCTACGGCGCGATGCTGATGGAATCGTTCGTCGCCATCATGGCGCTGGTGGCCGCCTCGACCATCGAGCCGGGCGTCTACTTCGCCATGAACAGCCCGGCCGCGCTGCTGGGCACCACTGCCGAGTCCGCCGCACACGCGGTGTCGCAGATGGGCTTCTACATCACGCCGGAAATGCTGACCCAGACCGCCAAGGATGTCGGCGAGCACTCGATCATCTCGCGCGCCGGCGGCGCCCCGACCCTGGCGGTGGGCATGGCGCAGATCCTGTCGGGCGTCATCGGCGGCAAGCTCATGATGGCCTTCTGGTACCACTTCGCCATCCTGTTCGAGGCGCTGTTCATCCTGACGGCGGTCGACGCCGGCACCCGCGCCGGCCGCTTCATGCTGCAGGACTTGCTGGGCGCCTTCGTGCCGGCCATGAAGCAGACCGAGAACGTGTACGCCAACCTGAGCGCGACCGGCCTGTGCGTGGCGGCCTGGGGCTACTTCCTGTACCAGGGCGTGGTCGATCCGCTGGGCGGCATCAACACCTTGTGGCCGCTGTTCGGCATCGCCAACCAGATGCTGGCGGCGATCGCGCTGATCCTCGGCACCTGCGTGCTGTTCAAGATGAAGCGCGCCCGGTTCGCCTGGGTCACCGTGCTGCCCACCGTGTGGCTGCTGCTGTGCACGCTGACGGCGGGCTTCCAGAAGATCTTCGACGCCAATCCGAAGATCGGCTTCCTGGCGCACGCCGCCAAGTACCAGGCCGCCTTCGACGAAGGCAAGCTGCTGGCGCCGGCCAAGTCGGTGCTGCAGATGCAGCAGGTGATCTTCAACGACTACCTCGATGCGTCGCTGGCCGGCTTCTTCATGATCGTCGTGCTCAGCGTGCTGGCGTTCGGCATCCGCACGGTGCTGGCGGCGCGCGCCTCGGCCCAGCCGACCGCCCAGGAAAGCCCGCTGGTCCTGTCGCCCCAGGTGCAGTGATGCTGGGCGACATCGCCAAGGCCGGCCGCTATCTCGGACAAAGCATGCGTCTGATGATGGGCCTGCCTGAATACGACACCTACGTCTCGCACCGGGAAGCCACCCATCCCGACGAGCCGATGATGACCTACGAGGAATTCTTCCGCGAACGTCAGGAAGCCCGCTACGGCGGCGCCGGCAAGCGCGGCGGTTGCTGCTGACAAAAAGCCTCCCTGTCTGGACAGAGCGCGATCTTGAGCGCGTTCTGCCTGACCGGGAGGCTTTTTCTTTTTTTCGGGAACTTTCTGCCCGACCTGTGTGTCTAACTCCGCTGAGCCGCCTTGTCTGTCATTCTCGGGAGACCCATGTCGCAACCTTTTTCATACCAACAGGCGTACGCCCGCAACATCGGCTGGGTCACGCAGGCCGAGCAATCGGTGTTGCGCGGCAAGCGCATCGCCATCGCCGGCATGGGCGGCGTCGGCGGCGTGCACCTGCTGACCCTGGCCCGGCTGGGCGTGGGCGCCTTCCACATCGCCGACTTCGACACCTTCGACATCGCCAACTTCAACCGGCAAGTGGGCGCCACCATGTCCACGTTGGGGCTACCCAAGGTCGAGGTGCTGGCCGAGATGGCGCGCGACATCAATCCCGAGCTGCAGATCGTCCGCTTTCCAAGCGGAGTCAACAGCGGCAACCTGGCGCAGTTCTTCGAAGGCGTGGACCTGTACGTGGACGGCCTGGATTTCTTCGCCTTCGGCGCGCGCCAGGCCACCTTCGCCGCCTGCGCGCGGCTGGGCATCCCGGCCATCACGGCGGCGCCGCTGGGCATGGGCACGGCGGTGCTGAACTTCCTGCCGGGCCGGATGACGTTCGAGCAATACTTCGGCTGGGGTTCGCTGCCGGACGAGGAAAAGGCCTTGCGCTTCCTGGTCGGGTTGGCGCCGGCCGGGCTGCACGCGCGCTACCTGGTCGATCCGTCCAGCATCAACCTGAAGGAGCAGCGCGGGCCGTCGACCATCATGGGCTGCGAGCTGTGCGCGGGCGCCGCCGCCACCGAGGCGCTGAAGATCCTGCTGAACCGGGGCCAGGTCGAGGCCGCGCCGCGCGGTTATCATTTCGACGCCTATCGTAACAAGCTGGTCCGCACCTGGCGCCCCGGCGGCCACCGCCACCCGCTCCAGCGGCTGACCATGATGCTGGTGAAACGCCGGCGCGGAGAGCAATCATGAGCAAGATGGAACAACACCTCGACGCCACGCTGGAACAGATCCTGGAGTTGGCGCGCTGGGCCCCCAGCGGCGACAACACCCAGCCGTGGCGCTTTGAAATCCTCGACGCCCGCCGCCTGGTGGTGCACGGCCACGACACCCGCGACCATTGCGTCTACGACCTCGACGGCCATCCCAGCCAGATCTCGATTGGCGCGCTGCTCGAGACCATGGCCATCGCCGCCAGCAGCTACCAGCTGGAGATGCGGGTCATGCGCCACGTCGAGGCGGCGGAGAGCCGCCCCACCCTCAGCGTCGAGTTCGTTCCCGCGCCGGACCTGGAGCCCGATCCGCTGGCCGACGCCATCCTGCCGCGCAGTGTGCAACGGCGCCCGCTGAGCCGGCGCCCGCTGACGCCGGCCGAACGCTCGGCGCTGGTGGCCACGCTGCCGGACGGCTACGGCGTGCACTGGCTGGAAGGCCGCCAGCGCGCGGCGGCGGCGCGGCTGATGTTCCGCAACGCCAAGCTGCGCCTGACGATGCCGGAAGCCTGGCAGGTGCACAAGTCGGTGATCGAATGGAACGCCCGCTACAGCGAGGACCGCATCCCCGACCAGGCGCTGGGGGTGGACGCCGCCACCGCCAAGCTGATGCGCTGGATCATGCAGCGCTGGCAGCGGGTGGAATTCTTCAACACCTGGCTGGCCGGCACGCTGGCGCCGCGCCTGCAAATGGACTTGATCCCCGGCCTGGCCTGCGCCGCCCACTTCGTGCTGACCGCGCCGCGCCGCGCCCAGCGGGTCGACGACTACCTGCAGGCCGGCCGCGCCATGCAGCGCTTCTGGCTGACCGCCACCGCGCAGGGCCTGCAACTGCAACCGGAACTGACGCCGCTGATCTTCGCCCGCTACGTACGCGAAGGCCGGGTGTTCTCCGGCACGCCCGGCATGCAGGAACGGGCGGAGGCGCTGGCGCGCGAGGGCGCGGCGCTGGTCGGCCAGGCGGCGTGGGAGACGGCGGTGTTCATGGGCCGCATCGGCGCCGGCCCGGCGGCGGCGGCGCGCTCGCTGCGCAAGCCGCTGCGCGAATTGCTGGTCGGCCCGGCCGGCAAGCCCTGACGGCGGGCGGGCTCAAATGGCAGGGGCGCCGCCGGCCGCGCGCCGCAGCGCCGCGTCGAAGCGGGTCGCCACGTCGTAGCGCTGAAACAGCGACGCCAGCCGGGCCGCCGCAGCCCGCGCCGCCGGGCGCTCCAGCAAGTCCAGCACGGTGCGCCGCAGCGTGTCCTCGTCCAGCCGGTCCGAGCGCAGCAAGGCGCCGGCCCCCAGCGCCGCCACCGCGCGCATGTTCAGATACTGGTCCAGGTTGCCCGCTATGCCCAGCACCGGCACCCCGGCCGCCAGCGCCTGCTGGCTGGTCGGACTGCCGCCGTTGCAGATCACCAGCTGCGCCCGCCGCGCGGCCTCCTCGCCCGGCAGGTAGTCGGCCACATGGGCGTTGTCCGGCGGCTGGCCGGGATCGGCCTGACCGGCGGTGGCGGCGATCACCCGCACCGGCAACGCCGCCAGCGCCTGCAGGATCTGCGGCAGCAGCGCGCCCTGCCCCGAGCTGCCCAGCGTGACGTAGATCAGCGGCCGGTCCGTCGGCAAGGCGTCCCACCAGCCGGGCAGCGCGGTCGGCGGCGACCAGGTCAGCGGCCCCAGATAGGAATGATGTGGCGGCAGATCGACCGCCGGGAACATTTCAGGGATGTCCGGATACAGCACGTAGTCGGCGTCGGCATACACGCGGCGCAAGTCATACCCCAGCGACGGCAGGCGGTAGCTGCGCCGTACCCGGTTCAGCGGCCGGCTGTGCAGGGCGAACGCCAGCGGCTGCACCAGGCGGAACAGCCGGTCCGCCAGCGCGATCGGCAACACCCGCGCCAGCGCGATCGCCGGCACCGTGTAGCGCTGCGGCACGTAGGGACTCCAGTAGGCGTTGATCAGGCCGACATACGGCACTTGCGCCACGCGCGCGCTGACCGACAGCGACAGCCGGAAATCGCCCACCACCACATCCGGCCGCACCGCTTGCAGCAGGCGCAGGTCGTCCCGCACATACTGCTGCAAGGTGGCGCTGTCGTACACCGGCTTGCCTGCGGCCAGGGCCGCCAGGAAACGCGCGCTGGAAATGCTGCCGATCGTCCAACTGCTCAGCCTGCTGCCCTGGAAAAAGGCTTCGTAGCCGGGCGCGCAGGCAAAGTGCACGTCGTAGCGCTGCGGCGCCAGCGTTTGCGCCAGCGCCAGCGGCCGGCCGACATGGGCCAGCGTGACGGCCTCCGCCACGAACAGGATTTTTTTTCGCTCCATCCTTGCAGCTTGCGACGCACTTCGCCGCGGCCTTTGAGAATGCTCAAACGTGCGGGGATTAGATGCAGATCAAGGCCACCTTGATCTGAACCCTATATTTTTCCTACTGGCACTTACCGATCAGCTTGTCGCGCCGACGATTTCGGCGCTCACCGTTTGCCAACGCTTACAGCAATGTTCAATTTCGAACGTTCGGGTCTGAGCCAGAAACTGACCATCATTTCCGTGCTGTCCACCGGCAGCGCCTTGATGCTGGTGTTCTTCGCCTTTGCCGCGACGTCCGTCCTGAGCCGCACCGACGACGAGCGCCGGCAGCTGTCCTCGCTGGCCGGCGTGATCGGCAACAACAGCGTGGCGGCGCTGCTGTCGGCCGACACCCGGCGCGCCCAGCAGACGCTGACCACGCTGGCGGTCGAAGACCAGATCCAGCAGGCCATCCTGTACGACAGCACCGGCCAGTTGCTGGCCCGCTACAAGTCGGCCGCCCTGCCCAGCGAGCAAGATGCACCGGAGCAATTGGCGATCGAAGACGCCGGCCAGCAGATCAGCACCTTCCACAGCGGCCCGCTGTGGGCGCCGGCCTTGCGCCTGTACCGGCCGGTGCGCGTCAAGGACGAGTTCATCGGCACCGTGATGATCGAGTGCGCGCAAACCCGCATGTGGCTGGACCTGTTCAAGCACCTGGCCGCTGCGGCCGTGGCCGCCATCCTGTCGTTCATGATGGCGCTGCTGACGGCGGCCCGCTTCAAGGGCAGCGTCGCCGAGCCGGTCGGCAAGCTGATCGCCGCCGCCCAGCAGGTCAGCCGCGGCCAGCCCACGCCGCGCATCGTCCACCAGCGCGGCGACGAACTGGGCGCGCTGACCGACAGCTTCAACGACATGCTGGCCCAGGTCGAGGCGCGCGACGCCGCGCTGGCGCAATACCGCGACCAGCTGGAACGCCAGGTCGGCGTGCGCACCGAACAGCTGGAAAAGGCCAAGAACGCCGCCGAGGCCGCCAGCCAGGCCAAGAGCGCCTTCCTCGCCACCATGAGCCACGAAATCCGCACCCCGATGAACGGCGTGCTGGGCATGACCGAGCTGCTGCTGGCCACCCGTCTGTCCGAGCAGCAACGCCACTACACCAGCATGGTCAAGCGCTCCGGCGAACACTTGCTGGTCATCATCAACGACATCCTGGATTTCTCCAAGATCGAGGCCGGCAAGCTGACCGTCGAATACATCCACTTCAATTTCCGCGAATTGCTCGACGACATAGACAACGTCTTCTCGCCGCAGGCGCAGGCCAAGGGCATCCGGCTGGAGCTGGCGGTCGCCAACGATATCCCGGTGGCCATCTGCGGCGATCCCAACCGGTTGCGCCAGGTCATCTTCAATCTGCTGGGCAACGCGATCAAGTTCACCGAGAGCGGCAAGATCACCGTCAAGGTCGCCGTGGTGCGGGAGGATGCGCAAACCGTCGGCCTGCGCTTCGAAGTGCACGACACCGGCATCGGCGTCTCCAGCGAGGCGCGGGCGCGCATCTTCGATTCGTTTTCGCAGGCGGACGGCTCGACCACCCGCAAGCACGGCGGCACCGGCCTGGGCCTGGCGATCTCAAAACAACTGGTGGAGCTGATGGGTGGCACGATAGGAGTCGACCATGCGCTAACGCAAGGGTCGATCTTTTGGTTTGCCGTAAATTTTGACAAACGTCGCATCGATGTCGACGATCCCTCTTTCCACGCCACCCAGGAATGCCGCGCTTTGATTGTCGATGAGAACCCCACCAGCCGGGACGAGCTGGAAACGCTGCTGCGCAGCTGGCGCATCGCCAGCGCCGGCGCCACCGCCACCGACGCCCTGCCGCAGCTGCGCCAGGCGGCCGCCGCCGGCCGTCCCTACGATGTGGTGCTGCTGGACATGGAATTGCCGCGCACCAGCGGCCTGGCGCTGGCCGCCGCGATCCGCGCCGAAGCGGCGCTGGCCGCCACCCGGCTGCTGCTGCTGAGCACCGAGCGCAACGCCGCCGACGGCGTCCAGCGGCGCGAGGCCGGCGTCGCCTTCCAGCTGATCAAGCCGCCGCGCGCCTGCGACCTGTTCGATTGCCTGCTGGCGCCCGGCCGCGGCGCGCCGGCACGTCCGGCCGAGTCGCCGCCGGCCGCCGCGCCGGTGGCGCCGCCGCTGGCCGCCTTCAGCCCCGGCCCGACGCCGGCCCCGCGCGCGCGCCGGCGGCGCAAGGTGTTGCTGGCGGAAGACAACCCGGTCAACGTCGAAGTGGCCAGCGCCATGCTCGAAGGGCTGGGGCTGGAAGTGAGCCGCGCCTGCAACGGCGAGGAAGCGCTGCAGGCGGTGCAGGCGACCGAGTTCGACCTGGTCCTGATGGATTGCCAGATGCCGGTCATGGACGGCTTTGCCGCGACCACGGAAATCCGCCGCCGCGAAAAGCAGCGCGGGCGCGGGCGCGCCATGCCGATCGTCGCCATCACCGCCAACGCCCTGCAGGGCGACCGCGAATCCTGCCTGGCGGCCGGCATGGACGACTATCTGAGCAAGCCCTTCACGCAGCAGGCGCTGGGGCAGACCATTTCCCGTTGGATCAGCCTGCCGCGCAAGCCGGCCGCGCCGGAAGCGCCCGAGCCGCGCCCGGCCGCCCCCGCGTCCAACGGCCAGATCAACCGCCAGGCGCTGGAAAACATCCGCGCCCTGAGCGCCACCAACGGCGACGCCTTGCTGGAGCGCGTGCTGCACGCCTATCTCGACGACACCCCCAAGCACTTGCACACGCTGAGCCAGGCGATCAGCACCGGCAACATCAGCCAGATGCGCAAGGCCGCCCACAGCCTCAAGTCCAGCAGCGCCAACGTCGGCGCCGACGCGCTGGCCCAGCGCTGCAAGGAACTCGAGCAGCTGGGACGCAACGACACCACCGCCGGCGCCGCTGTCCTGCTGGCCGATATGGAACGCTCTTTCCAGGCCGTGCGGCAGGCATTGGGAGCCATCCTGGAAAAGGAAACATGACATGGCAAGCCCAACCTCCCCCAAGCGCGGCCTGGTGCTGGTCGCCGACGACGATCCGGTGATGCGCCTGCTGATGCTGGAAATGCTGGGCCAGGTCGGCCTGGACGCGGTCGAGGCCGAAGACGGCGTGCAAGCCGTGGCCCTGTTCCAGAGCATGACGCCGGACCTGCTGCTGCTCGACGTCGACATGCCGGGCATGGACGGCTTCGCCGTGTGCCGCGAAATCCGCCGCCTGGAAACCCAGACCACCGTGCCCATCATCATGGTCACCGGCGGCGACGAGCTCGAATCGGTGACCCAGGCCTACGAGGCCGGCGCCACCGATTTCGTCTCCAAGCCGATCAACTGGCCCATCCTCGGCCACCGGGTGCTGTACGTGCTGCGCGCCAGCGACGCCATCACCCGCCTGCGCATCGCCGACGCCCACCACCGCGCGGTGCTGGCGGCGATCCCGGACACCTTCTTCCGCATGAACAAGGACGGCTACTACCTCGACTACGAGCAGGGCCACGAGGCCAGCGGCGTGTTCGACAGCGACCAGTGCGTGGGCCGCCACCTGAACCAGGTGCTGCCGGACGACATCGCCCGCCACATGCTGGAGCAGGTGCAGACCGTGCTCGACACCCAGCACATCCGCTCGCTCGACTATGAGTTGCCGATCCCCGGCGCCGCGCGCGCGCGCCAGGGCGAACACGCGGTGGCGGCGCCGGTGCGCCATTTCGAGGCGCGGCTGGTGGCCACCGGCCCCGACGAGGTGCTCGGCCTGGTGCGCGACATCAGCGAACGCAAGCGCACCGAGGAACAGATCCGCCGCCTGGCCTACTGCGACAGCCTGACCGGCATCCCCAACCGCCAGGCCTTCCTGGAAACGCTGGAGGCCGAGCTGGTGCGTTCGCGCAAGGGCAACAAGAAGTTCGCCGTGCTGTTCATGGACCTGGACGCCTTCAAGCGCATCAACGACACGCTGGGCCACGACGTCGGCGACCACCTGCTCAAGGCCGTCTCCGAGCGGCTGCGCGAAACCACCCGGCCCAGCGACCTGGTGTCGCGCACCGAAGTGGGCGGCAACAACCTGGCGCGCCTGGGCGGCGACGAGTTCACCATCCTGATCCCCGACCTGGAGCGGGTGGAGAACGCCCTCAACGTGGCGCACCGCGTCAAGGAAGCCATGCGCAGGCCCTTCCTGCTCGACACCAATGAAATCTTCGTCACCGCCAGCATCGGCATTTCGCTATACCCTGAGGACGGCGAGGACTGCAACTCGCTGCTCAAATACGCCGACACCGCGATGTACCACGCCAAGAACTGCGGCAAGAACAACGCCAAGCTGTACAGTTCGTCGCTGACGATGCAGATCATGAGCCACGTCAAGCTGGAAGTGGGCCTGCGCAAGGCGCTGCAAAACAACGAGCTGTATCTGCTGTACCAGCCGCAGATCGACGTCGCCAGCGCCCAGGTCGTCGGCGTCGAGGCGCTGGTGCGCTGGCGCCACCCGGAACGCGGCATCATCTCGCCCACCGAGTTCATCCCGCTGGCCGAGGAGACCGGCCTGATCGTGCCGATCGGCGAATGGGTGCTGCGCACCGCCTGCCGGCAGGCGATGGCGTGGCAGGCCGCCGGCAAGCAGCCGGTGCGGGTGGCGGTCAACCTGTCGGCCAAGCAGTTCAAGGATGAGAACCTGACCCAGATCGTGCTGTCCACGCTGCACGACACCGGCCTGCCGGCCGAGCTGCTGGAGCTCGAGCTGACCGAAGGCACGCTGATGGACGACGCCCGCGCCACCATGGTCACGCTGGAGCAGTTGCGCGGCATCGGCGTCTACCTGTCGATCGACGACTTCGGCACCGGCTACTCGTCGATGAACTACCTCAAGCGCTTCGACGTGCGCGCGCTGAAGATCGACAAGAGCTTCATCAGCGGCCTGCCGCAGGATTCCGAGAACGCCGCCATCACGCGCGCCATCATCGCCATGGCGCACGGCCTGAAAATGGCGGTGGTGGCCGAGGGCGTGGAGACCGGCGCCCAGCTGCTGCTGCTGGAACAATACGGCTGCGACCTGGCGCAGGGCTACTACCTCGGCCATCCATCGCCGCCCGAATCGATCGACCTCATGCTCGGCAACCAGTTCACGATGAACGGTCTGGCGGCCAGCGACGATGGTCATGCGATAAAGTTCCGCGCCCAGCTTTGACGTCCCTCGCCTCCCGGTCGGCTCAGCTGCCTAAGATGGTCAGGCAGTTGTCCGAGCCAAGGAGGTCACATGGACGAGCAAGAACATTCCTTCCGCCTGGTGTTCACACCCGAGCGGCACCATCACCGCCATCCGCTGGTGTTGCGCGCGGCCGCCGCGTCCAGGCGGGTCGACGCGCTGTTCAAGGCCATGTCGCGCGACTACCTGCTGCGTGAGCAATTCATCACCGATCCGGCCCAGGTGCTGGCGGACTTTGCCATCGGTGAAAAGCTGCCGGAGCAGCGCGCCTCGGTCAGCAACCAGCTGGTGTATGCGATCCTGGCCAACCGTCACATGCGGCGCTGGCTGCGCGACTATGCGGCCGATCACCAGCACACCACGCCCTCCCGCACAGAGTTCATGACCGCGTTCGGCCATGCCGTCATCCAGCATGGCGACTATCACATCGTGTTGGCGCTGGTCCGCGGCGGCATCGAAAAGGAGTCGCCGTTCGCCCTCGGCGGCATGGAGCAGGCGATGCTGTTCACTAGCAGTCCCATCTTCGCCAACGGCTTCCTGGTGCCGACCGACCACCGCACCATCAACGACTCGAACAGCACGCAAAACTTTGAACACAGTTCGGACACCATCGGCACCGGCCCCGGCACCGACGAGGGCACCGAGGTGGGCCCGGACCCCGGACCCCAGCCGGGCACGGGCACCGGCACGGGTACCGGCACGGGTACCGGCACCGGCACAGGTACGGACACCGGAACGAACACCGGCACCGATACCGGGACCGACACCGGCACCGATACGGGGACCGATACGGGGACCGACACCGGCACCGATACAGGAACCGACAGTGGCACCAGTGGCCGCGAATACGATCCCTATCGCGGCCAGGAGTACGTGCGCGTCACGATCGAGGCGCTGGTGCAGTACGCCCAGATCCTGGAGTCGCGCGGCATCCTCGCCCTCTCCGAGGCGGAATTCAATGTCGCCCGCTGACTCGGAAGCGCCGCTGCTGCGCCGGCGTGCGCACACGCTGTCCATCATGCCGACCTTCACCTGTCCGGCCGAGTGCGCGGACTGCGGCACCCTCTCCAGCCCGCGCGAGCGCAACCGGCTGGCGCTGGCGCCCATCCTGGCCGCCATCGACGAAGCCAAGCAGCTCAAGTTCAGCAACGTCGTCTTCACCGGCGGCGAGGCCACGCTGGAATGGAAAACCCTGCTGCAAGGCATACGCCGCGCCGCCGATCACCGGCTGCCGGTACGCCTGGTCACCAACGCCCACTGGGCCACCAGCCTGGAGACCGCGCGCGAAAAGATCGCCGCGCTGATCGATGCCGGCCTGTCGGAAATCAACTACAGCACCGGCGACGAGCATGTGCGCTTCGTGCCGCTGGAGCGCGTGGTCCTGGCCACCGTGGCCGCCTGCGAGCGCCGCTTCCGCACCCACGTGATGATGGAGCTGAAGCAGGACCGCCACATCACGCCGAAAATGCTGACGGAGCACCCGCTGATCGCCGCCCTGCCGCCCGATCAATTCGCCGTGCTGACCGTGCTCAGCAGCCCCTGGATGCCGCTGCACCACGAAACCATCTACCGCTATCCCGAAGGCGTGGCCTGCGACGTGCAGGCGGCGGCGATACGCGGCGGCTGTTCCAGCGTGCTCAAGACCTACACCTTGCAGGCGGACGGCCGCGTCGGCTCCTGCTGCGGCCTGGGCCTGCGCGTCATCCCGGAACTCAATGTCGCCGACACCGGCCAGCCGGGCTTCCTGCGGCGCGCCATCGTCGAATCCGAGGAAGACTTCCTCAAGCTGTGGATACACCACCAGGGTCCGGCCAAGGTGGTCGCCTGGGCCGCCACGCACAATCCGGACATCAAATGGGAAGGCCTGTACGCCCACCAATGCCAGATGTGCCAGCGCCTGTACCACGACGACGCCGTGCGCAAGGTGATCGAGGAGCATTGGCAGGAGATGATCGCCGAAGTGCTGCAGGCGGCCTGGCTGGACGATGTGCACATCCCCGGCTCGCTGGGCAGACTGAACACCGAAGCCGCCTGAGGGCCGCCGCCATGACCTTGATGAACCCAGCAGCGCCACCGCAGCCTCCGCTCACGGTCGCCAAGCTGCGCCACGACGCCGAGCAATTCAGCTACCTGCAGCGCCTGGGCGTGCTGGGCGCCGAGTACAGCCCCATCGTGCAGCGCTACCGCCAGCTGGCCGACCAGATGGCGGCCAGCCATATCAGCAAGCGCGAGCGCCCAACAGCGGATGAACTTGCCGGCATAGGCGGCATCTACAACCGCATCATCCACCGGCGCGCCACGCCGGCCGTGCAGCAAACCTGGTCGGGCAGCTGGCAAGGCGCCGATGTCGAACTAGCCTATCGCAATAACCCGCCCGGCATCGTCGTCGTCGACGACTTCCTGGCGCCGGCCGCGCTGGACAGCTTGCGCCGCTTCTGCCTGGAGTCGACCGTCTGGAACTCGCTGCGTTATTCGCACGGCCGCCTGGGGGCCTTGCAGCGCGACGGCTTCAACTGCCCGCTGCTGGTCCAGCTGGCGCACGAACTGCGCCGCGCCCTGCCCCGCCTGATCGGCGAGCGCCATCCGCTGACGCAATTGTGGGCCTACAAATATCCGGCCCA
The DNA here is from genome assembly GCF_059418605.1 of Duganella sp. GW821-FHT07G03. Taxonomy (NCBI): domain Bacteria; kingdom Pseudomonadati; phylum Pseudomonadota; class Betaproteobacteria; order Burkholderiales; family Oxalobacteraceae; genus Duganella; species Duganella sp. GW821-FHT07G03. The sequence goes on along the minus strand of NZ_JBWKQE010000007.1, from coordinate 109,515 downwards.
TATGCCGGGCGACGACGTGCACGCCGACTTCGCCGCCATCAACGTCAATTTCTGGATCACGCCGGACGACGCCAATCTCGATCCGGCCAGCGGCGGCATGCACATCTACGACGTCGAAGCGCCGCCGGACTGGGACTTCATCAGCTACAACCGGCGGCCGGACCTGATACGACGCTACCTGGCCGAGGTCGGCGCGCAGGCGCGCTACGTGCCCTACCGGCAGAACCGCGCCATCATCTTCAACTCGGACCTGTTCCACGGCACCGCCGCCTGCACCTTCCGCGACGACTACGAAAGCCGCCGCATCAACGTCACCATGCTGTACGGCCACCGGCACGAGGACGCCTTCCACCGACCGCCGCCGGCGACGCGAACAAATGAAAGCGAACCTTATTCCGACTGGCGTTCCGCCGCGCTGCGCCGATCCGCCAGGAGACCATGATGAGCTCGCAACTGGGGCAAGATCACTTCGTTCTAGCGGTATTGAACGGCATGCGCGACGGCTACTTCCTCGACTCCGGCGCCGCCGACGGCGTCCGCTCCAGCAACACGCTGCTGCTGGAATCAGCCTACGGCTGGCGCGGCATCTGCATCGAACCCAACGACCGCTATTTCCAGGCGCTGCAAAAGAATCGACTATGTCTATGCATACACGGCTGCCTCTACGACCGCGAGGGCGAAGTCGAATTCCTGGAAGGGGCGAACATGCTGGGCGGGATCTTGCAGGAATATACGCCGGCCATGTTGCGCTACACGCACCACGTATTCGGGCCCGAGCTGGCATCCGTGCGCAAGCGGACGCGCACCATCGCCTCGGTGCTGCATGAATGCAGCGCGCCGCCGGTGATCGATTACTGGAGCCTGGACACCGAAGGCTCGGAGCTGGCGATACTGAAGAGTTTTCCGTTCGACGACTACCGGCTGCGCGTGCTCACGGTGGAGCACAACCGCCAGCCGGTACGGCAAGACATCAGGCAATTCCTGGAAGCGCGCGGCTTCCGCCACATCCACGACTTCGGCATCGATGACTGCTACCTCGGTCCGGATGCGCACGTGCCGCCAAGCGAGCCATATGCCGCCTGGCGCAGTTCGGCGCTGCACCGGCGTTAGAGCACGCCGTCCCGCTTCATGGCGGCGATGTCCTCGGCGCTGTAGCCCAGCGACTGCAAGACTTCGTCGTTGTGCTGACCCAGCGACGGGCCTATCCACTTGGTGTGGCCCGGCGTGGCCGACAGCTTGGGCGAGATCGCCGGCAGCTTGACCGGCGTGCCGTCGGCGAAGTGGTGCTGCTCGAACATCTCGCGGGCGATGAACTGCGGATCGACCATCATGTCGCGCACCGAGTAGATTTTCCCGGCCGGCACATCGGCCGCCTTCAGCACGGTCAGCGCGCTGTCGATGTCCTGGGTGTCGCACCAGGCCTGAATCGCGTCGTCGATTTCCTGCGTGCGCGGCACGCGGCCGTCGTTGCGCTCCAGCTGCGGATCGCCGGCCATGTCGATGCGGCCCATGGCCAGCATCAGGCGCTTGAAGATCGCGTCGCCATTGCCGGCGATGACGATGTTCTCGCCGTCTTTGGTGGTGTAGGTGTTCGACGGCACGATGCCCGGCAGCGCGCCGCCGGTACGCTCGCGCACCACGCCCGCGTGGTCGAACTCCGGCACCAGCGATTCCATCAGGTTGAACACGGATTCGTACAAGGCCACGTCGACCATCTGGCCTTCGCCCTTGAGCTTGCCGCCGGTGGCGTCGCGGTGGCGCAGCGCCATCATCGCGCCGATCACGCCGTGCAGGGCCGCCACCGAATCGCCGATCGACACGCCGACCCGCACCGGCGGCCGGTCCGCATGGCCGGACACGTAACGCAGCCCGCCCATCGATTCGCCGATGGCGCCGAAGCCCGGCAGGTCCTTCATCGGCCCGGTCTGGCCAAAGCCCGACAGCCGCACCATGATGGTGGCGGGATTGACGGCCTTCAGTTGCTCGTAGCCGATGTCCCACTTCTCCAGCACGCCGGGGCGGTAGTTCTCGATGATGATGTCCGCTTCCAGCGCCAGCTGGCGCGCGATGGCGCGGCCGCGTGCGTCCTTCAGGTTCAGGGTCAGCGATTTCTTATTGCGCGACTGTACCGACCACCACAGCGAGGTGCCGTCCTTCAGCACCCGCCATTTGCGGATCGGATCGCCGCCGTCGGGCGACTCGATCTTGATGACCTCGGCGCCGAACTCGCCCAGCATGCGCGCACAAAAAGGGCCCGCGATCAGCGTGCCCAGTTCCAGTACCTTGATGCCAGCGAGTGGGCCGGCGGTGTTCTTGTCAGTCATGTCGCCCTTCGGTCCAGCATGGCGCGGGCGATGGTGCCCGCGTCCACGTACTCCAGCTCGCCACCGACCGGCACGCCGCGCGCCAGCCGGCTCACGCGCAGGCCGCGCGCCTTCAGCATCTCGCTGATGTAGTGCGCGGTGGCTTCGCCTTCGTTGGTGAAATTAGTGGCCAGCACCACTTCCGTGACCAGGCCGTCGACCGCGCGCGCCACCAGTTTTTCCAGGTGGATGTCCTTGGGGCCGATGCCGTCCAGCGGCGACAAGCGCCCCATCAGCACGAAGTACAGGCCCTTGTACGTCAGCGTCTGCTCGATCATCAGCTGGTCGGCCGGCGTCTCCACCACGCACAGCAGGCGGCGGTCGCGCTGCTCGTCGTTGCAGGTGTCGCAGACGTCTTCTTCCGTGAAGGTATTGCACAGCGCGCAGTGATGCACGGCGCTCACCGCCTGGTGCAGCGCGCGCGACAACATGTCCGCGCCTTCGCGGTCATGCTGGAGCAAGTGAAACGCCATCCGTTGCGCCGACTTGGGGCCGACGCCGGGCAGACGGCGCAACGCCTCCGTCAGAAATTCCAGCGATTTGGACATGGAGCTTGGCGAATGCCCTTAGAAAGGCATCTTGAAGCCGGCCGGCAGATTCATGCCGGAGGTCAGGCCGCCCAGCTTTTCGGCGGAGGTGGCTTCGGCCTTGCGCACGGCGTCGTTGAAGGCGGCGGCGACCAGGTCTTCCAGCATGTCTTTGTCGTCGGCCAGCAGCGACGGGTCGATCGACACGCGCTTGACGTCGTTCTTGCAGGTCATGACGATCTTGACCAGGCCGGCGCCGGACTGGCCTTCGACTTCGATCAGGGCCAGCGCGTCCTGCGCCTTCTTCATGTTGTCCTGCATTGCTTGTGCTTGCTTCATCAAGCCGGCCAGTTGGTTCTTCATCATGATGGTGTTCTCCGTAGATTGAAAGTTAAAGATGTGATCAGTTGGCCGCCGCCGATACGGCGGGCGGCGGCGTGATGGAACCCGGCACCACCCAGGCGTCGAACTCGCGGATCATGCTGTTCACAAAGGGATCGTTGGCGATGGTGTCCTCGGCGGCGCGCTGGCAGGCTTCCCGGTGCGCCTGCGCCTCGGCGCTGGCGGTGTACCAGACGGCGCCCAGCTCGGTATCCACGCGCACCGGACGGCCGAAGCGTTCGGTCAGCGCGACCGTGAGCTTTTCGACGTTGCCGGGCGTGCGCCAGGTTTCGATCGGCACGCGGACGTTGAAGACCACGGCGTTGCCGTCCATGCGGCATTCGATCAGTTCAGCCTGCATGGCCAGCTGCTGGGCCACGCCGCGCAAGGGCAAGGCGGCGGCCACGGCCGGCCAGTTGCCGTCCCAGTTCAGTTCCGGCACCGGCGTGATGACGTAGGCGTGCGGCGCCTTGGCCGGCGCCGGCGCGGCGCGGGCCGGCATGACGACGGCTTGCGCCTCGTCGGCGTAGGCCAGCGGTGGCGGCGCCTGATGGTGCGATGGCGCGTACGACGATGCGTGCGCCGGCGCCTGAGACGGGCTGTGCGATGGCGGCTGCGCAGGCGCGTAGGCCTGGGCCGGCGCTACCGCGCTGTCGTCGGAAAATTCAGTGACCCAGGGCGGTAGGTCATCCTCTTCGTCTGCCTGCTGCTGGGCAGGCTTGGCGGCGGGCGCGGCTTGCGGCGCGACCTGTTGCGGTGCGACCTGGCGCACCGGCGCTTCCAGGACAGCCGCTTGCGCATCGCCGCCCATGGTGCTTGCCGGCGGCATGTCGTCCCACGGCGCAGAACGCGTAGGCGCGACCGCAACCGGCGCACTCGGCGCGGCAGGCGGGGTGTACGCGGCGCTCGGCGCCTGTGGCTGCGAGGACGCGCTCGGCATCTGCGGCGGGGAAGGCGCCGCACTTGCTGACGACGCAGCCGGCGGCGCCACTGGCGCCGCAGCAACGGGCGCTGAGCTTGCCGACGACGAACGCGCACCCGGCTTGGATGCCGCACGTGCCGCTTCCAATGCCGCATTGATCGCGGCCCGCGCCGTACTAATCGGCGCCGCCGGTGCTGCCGGAGCGGCGGCCTGCGCTGGCGCCGCAGCAACCGGCGCCGGCGCTGGTGGTGCAAACGGTGCAGACGGCATCGCACTGGCAGGCGGGGTCTGCGCAGCCGGAGCCGCGTACGGCGCCGGGGCAGGCGCCTCGGCGCGCGCCATCGCGGCCGCCGCACCGGCGACCACCGCAGCCGGCGTCACGCTGGCGTGGCTGGCCTGCATATGCGCAGCCGCGCGCGCAGGCGGCGCCGCCGCGGCGCGTGCCGCAGCCACCGCCGCCGGACGCGACAGCGCGGGCGCCGCGGCCGGTTGTCCCTCGGCCCCGCCTACGCCGGGCCGAAAGGCCAGCATGCGCAGCAAGGTCATCGAGAAACCCGCATATTCATCCGGCGCCAGGCCCAATTCATTGCGACCATGTACAGCGATCTGGTAATACAGCTGCACCTCTTCCGCATCGAAGGCGGCGGCCAGGCGCACGATGTCGGCGTACTCCGGCAAGTCTTCCGGCAAGGCGGCCGGCACCGTCTGCGCCAGCGCGATCCGGTGCAGCAAGGTGCCCAGGTCCTGCAAGGCGCCGTTGTACGACAGGCTGCGCGTGGCCATCTCGTCGGCCACGGCCAGCAGGTCCGCGCCATCCTGCGCGGCCAGCGCATCGAGCAAACGGATCAGGTAAGACTGATCCAGCGCGCCCAGCATGCCCTGCACCGCATCCAGCGTCACCTCGCCGGCGGCGTAGGCGATCGCCTGGTCGGTCAGCGACAGCGCATCGCGCATCGAACCGTGCGCGCCGGCGGCCAGCAGACGCAAGGCCGGCGCTTCGAAGGTGATGCCCTCCTGCCCCAGGATGTTATCCAGGTGGCCGATGATATGACCCGGCGGCATCTGCTTCAGGTTAAATTGCAGGCAGCGCGACAGCACCGTCACCGGGATCTTCTGCGGATCGGTGGTGGCCAGGATGAACTTGACGTGCTCGGGCGGTTCCTCCAGCGTCTTCAGCATCGAGTTGAAGGCGTGGTTGGTCAGCATGTGCACCTCATCGATCATATAGACCTTGAAGCGCGCATTGCTCGGCGCGTACACCGCCTGCTCCAGCAGCTGCGCCATCTCGTCGACGCCGCGGTTGGACGCCGCATCCATCTCGATGTAGTCGACAAAGCGGCCGGCATCGATCGCGGTACAGGCTTCGCACACGCCGCACGGGGTCGGCGTGATGCCGCCGGTGCCATCCGGGCCGATGCAATTGAGCGATTTGGCCAGGATGCGCGACAAGGTGGTCTTGCCGACCCCGCGCGTTCCGGTGAACAGATAGGCGTGGTGCAGGCGACCGCTGTGCAAGGCGTGCGTGAGCGCGCGCACGACGTGCTCCTGGCCGACGAGCGTTTCGAAATTCTTGGGGCGGTATTTACGGGCGAGGACTTGATAGGACATGCTGGGATTTTACCGTAGATAGCGGGTGCAAAGGGCCTATCCTGCTCAGCTAATAAGTTGCGGCGCAGGGTCGCCAAAACGGCAATTGTAACAAGGCGTGGCCGGATTGGGTAATTGGACCGGACTGCCCTACAATGTGTTTTTCTTTTAACATGAAAATTTATGAAGAAACTTGCCCTGTTGCCGCTGCTGTTGCTGTCCCTCGCCGCCCACGCCGACGAACGCGAATGGGTGCCATATAAGAAGCTGGTCGAGGATACGCGCATCGACCGCTTCTACGCCCTGCCCGCCGCAGAGCGCGACAAGCTCAGCGTTTTCCTGGCCGTCAAGCCCAAGAACAAGAACTACAAGCCGTCCGATGTCGTGCTGACCGTGGTTCATGGCGGCGAACGTCAACAGTTGCCGCCGCTGTCGGCCGACTTCCGCATGGCCCTGGTGCCCAATCCTAAATGGATGACCGACGACACCAAGATCATGACCAGCCTGCCGAAGGAAGAAAAGTCCGCGGTCTCGCTGGAAGTGTTGGCGCTGCTGCCTGAGGGCACTCAGTGGAACTACGCGCAAGTCATGGGCAGCATCGGCCAGATGAACGCCGGCATCAAGAAGGTTGCAGGGGCGATGAGCATGTTCGTCCCGAACGTGAAGACGGTGGTGTTCAAGTTCAGCAAGCCAGCGCAGCTGAAGGTGGGAGCCACCGCCTACAACACCGATGCGAAGAATCTCATCAAGCTCAAGCCGGACGCCGCGCTGCTGAAGGAGAACCCGCTGATGGTGGCGTCGGAACGGCCGCTGGAGGCGGCGCTGGATGACGAATAACTGAAGAAGACCAAATAAAAAAAGCTGCCCATGGCAGCTTTTTCATTTTCCCGAAGGAGGCGAGCCTGATCTGCGGCACTTATGGTTAATAGCCGTGGCTGCTTCGTTCCCGACCTGACCAGGTTAGCCATGCCACAATGCGCAGGGGCCCGCCGGGATCAATTATAACCTACAGCCCCAACTCCTGCCAAATCTGATCCACCCGTGCCTTCACCTCGGGCGTCATGCTGATCGTGGTGCCCCACTCGCGCGTGGTTTCGCCCGCCCACTTGTTGGTGGCGTCGATGCCCATCTTGCTGCCCAGGCCACTCACCGGCGAGGCGAAGTCCAGGTAGTCGATCGGCGTGTTGTCGACCAGCGTGGTGTCGCGGGTCGGATCGACGCGGGTCGTGATGGCCCAGATCACCTCGTTCCAGTCACGGATGTTGACGTCTTCATCGACCACCACGATGAACTTGGTGTACATGAACTGGCGCAGGAAACTCCACACGCCGAACATCACGCGCTTGGCGTGGCCGGCGTACTGCTTCTTGATCTGCACCACCGCCATGCGGTAGCTGCAGCCCTCGGCCGGCAGGTGGAAATCGGTAATCTCCGGGAACTGCTTTTGCAGCAGCGGCACGAACACCTCGTTCAGCGCCAGGCCCAGGATGGCCGGCTCGTCGGGCGGCTTGCCGGTGTAGGTCGAATGATAGATCGGGTCGCGGCGCATCGTGATGCGGTCGATGGTGAACACCGGGAACGAGTCCTGCTCGTTGTAGTAGCCGGTGTGATCGCCGTACGGGCCTTCCAGCGCATGCTCGTAGCCGCTCGGATGGTTTTCATCAGGATAGATATGGCCTTCCAGCACAATCTCGGCCGACGCCGGCACGCGCAGCTCGCTGCCGATCGCCTTGACCAGCTCGGTGCGGCTGCCGCGCAGCAGGCCGGCGAACTGGTATTCGGACAGGCTGTCCGGCACCGGCGTCACCGCGCCTAATATAGTAGCGGGATCGGCGCCCAGCGCCACGCAGATCGGATACGGCTGGCCCTTGCTCTGTATGGCGTGCTCGCGGAAGTCCAGCGCACCGCCGCGATGGGCCAGCCAGCGCATGATGACCTTGTTCGGCCCCAGCACCTGCTGGCGATAAATGCCGAGATTCTGGCGCTTCTTATTAGGCCCCTTGGTAATCACCAGGCCCCAGGTAATCAAAGGCGCCACATCGCCCGGCCAGCAATGCTGGATAGGCAACTTCGACAGGTCGACGTCGGCGCCCTCCCACACGATCTCCTGGCACGGGGCGCCGCGCAACTCCTTGGGCGCCATGTCCCACACGGCTTTCACCAGCGAGCCCATGCCCATCAGATCCTTGAAGCCCTTCGGCGGCTCCGGCTCCTTCAGGCGCGCCAGCACGTGGCCGATCTTGCGCAGCTCGCCGACGCTGTCGGCGCCCATGCCCAGCGCCACGCGGCGCTCGGTGCCGAACAGATTGCCGAGCACCGGCATGCTGTGTCCGGTCGGATTCTGGAACAGCAAAGCCGGGCCGGCGGCCCGCAAGGCGCGGTCGCAGACCTCGGTCATCTCCAAATATGGTGAAACGGGCACCAAAATGGGCTTAAGTTCGCCCATTCGTTGCAGTTGAGAAATAAAATCTCGCAAATCAGAATATTTCATCGTTTTTTAATTTTTTCTTACAACGCAGCATACTGTTTAAAAAGACAGGTCAAGTAGTTGATTTTATTGGTTTTAGGCGCAACACAAGCAAAAAAGTAAGATTTAAAAGTTATAGCTTTGCTCGGCGTTAGTATTGACTTGATATAAAACGGCTTCTACAATTTGCCCTACTTGAAGAGAACACGGTTCAGCACGGGATATCCCGGAAACGCGGACCACATAAATGTGTTGCTTATTCATTCACGGAGTCGGGGCTCCACATGACATTTTAAGGAGTGTTTTCAAAAGGCGTCTGCCTTACCCCCGAAAGAAGTTGTATTGCGACTGATCGAATACCACAGGGAAACATCAGCTCTAGCAAGCAATGACGGCGTCCAACGCGCGCTCCCAGCGGCGACGGACGATGATATTTCTGATGCACGGCATTAGCACCCGGTTAGCTGCGTTCGACGCTGGCGGGGACCCGCTTTTACGGACATTCCAGGGGAATTCTATGAACAATCGTTTTATCGGTGCAACGCAGTTTGCCCGCACCATGGCTCGCCAGCCAGCAGCGTGGATTTCCACGACTCGCGTTTCGGCAAAAGGCGTGCTGACCACCGCCCAACACACTCTGACCATTCTGGGTGTGACCGCTTTAGTAGTGATGGCAGTCCTGTTTGTCCGTCCCGACCTGGCCAAGGCGCTGAGCAACAGCCTGAACCACGAACCGGAAATCGAAGCCGTTGCCGTCATGGCGCCTCCCCTGTCGGCGCTGATGGAAACCCCGGCTTCCACCCCGGCCGCCAGCACCGCACCGCTGACCGCCGAAGAAAAAGCCCTGCTGGGCACGCAGAAGCAGCAGCAATGGGTCACCTCCTGGCTGTCCAAGCGTTACCGCGTAGCGGGCGACGCCGCCAACATGCTGGTGTCCACCGCCTACCTGACGGCGCGCGAGATCAAACTCGACCCGCTGCTGATCCTGGCGGTGATGGCGATTGAATCGGGCCTGAATCCGTTCGCGGAAAGCCCGGTCGGCGCGCAAGGCCTGATGCAGGTGATGTCGAAGATCCACCACGACAAATTCCAGGAAATGGGCGGCCTGCAAGCGGCACTCAATCCAGTGGCCAACATCCGTGTCGGTTCGCTGATCCTGAAGGACTACGTCACCCGTGGCGGTTCGGTCGAAGCAGGTTTGAAGATCTATGTCGGCGCCGCAGCGTTCGAACACGATGACGGCTACGGTTCGAAAGTGCTGGCCGAGTACCAGCGCCTGAAGCAAGTTTCGGCAGGCAAGAAAGTGCCGACCATCACCCCAATGATGGCGGCAGCGCCAGCCAAGCCTACCCCGCCGGTCGCGGTGGTAGACAAGTCGGTCAGCGGTACCCAGATCGCCGGTCTCTGATTTAAGAGCCACACAAAGAAAAGCCCGCCAGCCTGAACGCGCTCAAGATCGCGCTCAGTGCCGGCGGGCTTTTTTACGTTTGACGCATCAGCGCGGGCAGGTGCTGACCTTGGTTCTGACGCCGTCCCGGAAGGGGTCGCGGCCACCGGTCAGCGCATTGGACTCCATCACCGCGCAATAACTGCCACCGGCCGAGCGCACGCGCGTCATGAGGCGGCCGTCGGGCGTGGTGAAGTTCTCAAGCGTGGTGCCGTTGTCGCCGGCATAGGCGCCGCCCAGCTTGGCTGCCAGCGCCGTCGTGTCGTTGGCAATCTTCTTGTCGCGCGGATTCCAGGCTTCCTTGCGCAGCTGCCGGTCTGCCGCGGCGGCGCTCTTGAGCGAGCGCTGCATCAAATCCTCGGCCGGTTTGGCGGGCGGCTGCGCAAACGGATCCGGCGGCGGCGTGGTCTGCGTGATGGCTTGCGGGGCTTGCTCCGGCGGCTGAACTGGCTGCGCTTGCGGCACGGGCGGCAGCAAGGTCATGCGCGGCGCGGCCGCCTCCCGGACTGGTTTGGGCTGGGCAGCCGCCTTGAGCGCAGGCGGCCGCACCGGCGCCAGGATATACGTGATGGCCTCATGGCGGCCCACAGAAGCCGCCAGAAGCCGCTCAGGCGCGCGCCAGCCGATAAACGCCAGCAAATGCGCGCCGGCGATCAGCGCCAGCCAGCCACGGCGACGCCAGGCCGGCGCCCGGTTCAGGGTATGCAGTTCGATGATGCGCCCTCGACATTGAATTTAAATCAACCGATTCTGCAGCGCGGCCCCCTCCCCGTCAAACCCAAATAAAAAAAGCCACCACAAGATACCTTGGGTGGCTTGAGACAGTACTGGACGCTGTTTAGCGTTTTTTGTCGGCGGCGACTTCATCCGGGCGGACGCGGGCGGCCAGCTTGTCCAGCACGCCGTTGACGTACTTGTGGCCGTCGATACCGCCGAAGGACTTGGTCAGCTCGACCGCTTCGTTGATGACGACGCGGTAAGGGATTTCCAGGTTGTTCTTCAGCTCGAACGCGCCGATCAGCAGCACGGCGTGCTCGATAGGCGATAGTTCGCCGATGCCGCGGTCGACCAGCGGCGCGAAGCTTTCGCGCAGCGCGACCGAATCCTTGATCGCACCGTACAGCAGCACGGTGAAGTGGTCGCCGTCGGCCTTGTCGAAGCCGTGCGCGGCGCGGATGTTGTTGACCACGGTGGATGCGTCTTCATTGTTCAGCAGCCACTGATATAAACCCTGCAACGCAAACTCACGCGCGCGGTGGCGCGGCGTACGGTTCTTGCTAGGGTTGGCGTGCAAAATTTTATCTGTCATGGTTATACCTGTTCTTAAATACTGTCAAAATCCGGCTCAGTGCGCCGGCGCATACCGGCACACTGCGCCGTTTCCTACTTGTGCTTACTCGTCGTCGCCCTGGTCCTGGCTCAACTCTTCCAGCGCGATGGTCAGATTGGCCATCTCCACCGCCACGCGCGCCGCATCGGCACCCTTGACGGCCATGCGGGCTTCGGCCTGCTCGTCGTTCTCGGTGGTCAGGATGGCGTTAGCGATAGGAATACCATAATCCAGGCCGATGCGGGTGATGCCGGCGCCCGATTCGTTCGAGACCAGCTCGAAGTGGTAGGTTTCGCCACGGATGACCGCGCCCAGCGCGATCAGCGCGTCGAACTGCTGCGACTCGGCCATCTTCTGCAGCACCAGCGGCACTTCCAGCGCGCCCGGCACGGCCACGTGCAGCACGTCTTCATCGGTCACGCCCAGGTGCTTCAGTTCGGCCAGGCAGGCCGACAGCAGGCCGTGGCAGACATCTTCGTTAAAACGGGCTTGAACGATGCCGATGCGCAGTCCGTCGCCGGACAAATTGGTTTCGTAGCTTCCTACAGTCATGGAGTGCCTCTTGTGTGTTGGTTGAATTAGTGTGGTTTGGCCATGTAGCCGGTCACTTCCAGATCGAAGCCCGTCATCGACGGCATCTTGCGCGGGCTGGCCAGCAGCTGCATCTTGCAGACGCCGACTTCGCGCAGGATTTGCGCGCCGATGCCGTAGCTGCGCAGGTCCATGCTGGCCGCGCGGCCTTTCGGTTTGGTTTCCGGCTTGCCCAGCGCGTCGAACTGGGCGAAGAACTGCTCCGCCGTTTCTTCGCAGTTGAGCAGCACGATCACGCCGCGCTCGGACGCCTTGACCGCCGCCAGCGACGACGACAGGTTCCACGAGTGGGTGGTCGCTTCCGATTCCAGGATATCCAGGATCGACACCGGCTGGTGCACGCGCACCAGGGTTTCCTTGCTCTTCTCGATGTCGCCGTGCACCAGCGCCAGGTGGGCCGAGCCGCTCGGCTTGTCGCGGAAGGCGATCATGCGGAAATCGCCCTGAGCGGTCTTGAGCGGACGCTCGCCGATCTTCTCGACCAGCGACTCGTTGCGGCTGCGGTAGTGGATCAGGTCGGCGATGGTGCCGATCTTCAGGCCGTGTTCCTTGGCGAATTCCAGCAAGTCCGGCAGGCGCGCCATGGTGCCGTCGTCCTTCATGATCTCGCAGATCACCGAGGCTGGCGTCAGGCCGGCCATCGCGGTCAGGTCGCAGCCGGCTTCGGTATGGCCTGCGCGCATCAGCACGCCGCCCGGTTGCGCCTTCAGCGGGAAGATGTGGCCGGGCTGGACGATGTCCGACGGCTGCGTGTCCTTGGCGACGGCGACCTGGATGGTCTTGGCGCGGTCGGCCGCCGAGATGCCGGTGGTCACGCCCTCGGCCGCTTCGATCGACACGGTGAAATTGGTGCCGAAGGCGGTGCCGTTACGGGCCGACATCATCGACAGGTTCAGCTGGTCGCAACGCTCTTCGGTCAGGGTCAGGCAGACCAGGCCGCGCGCATGCTTGACCATGAAATTAATGGCTTCAGGCGTCACAAAGTCCGCCGCGAGCACCAGGTCACCTTCGTTTTCCCGGTCTTCTTCATCGACCAGGATCACCATGCGGCCAGCGCGCAATTCGGCGACGATTTCTTCGGTGCTGGAAATTGACATTTTTAATCCTTTGTAGCGGAGCTAGAACAGGGCGCTATTTTAAAGGATTTACGCCCGCCCCACCGCAAAAGCCCGCTTTTATCCGCCAAATGACCGGCTTTGGAGCATGTCCTCTGAATTTCTTGTCAATATTCCAGCGCGGCGCGGGGCAACGGCGCCAAAATCCGACACGCGAACCTACCAATCAGTTGGCTTGTACAGCCCGGCCACTCAGGCAAGCAAGGTCGACAGATAGGTTTGCGCCACGCCGGCCGGACCGGGCGCGCCGCGCACCGAGCGGGCCACGATCATTGCGCCCTCCAGCGTGGCGAGGAAGGCTTCCGCCAGCGCCCGCGCCTGCGGCTGCGCGCGCAACTGCTGCGCGCGCTGGCCTTCGGCGATCACCATCGCCAGCCAATCGGTGTTGGCCTCGAAGAAGCGGCTGACCTCGTGCGCCACGCCTTCCGGCAGCGAGTTGGCCTCCGCCCCCAGCATGCCGCAGACGCACAGGCGCTGTTCGGCGGCGAAGGTGTTTTCGAACAGCGTGGCGTAGGCTGTCAGGCGATCGGCAGCCTTGGCGTGCTGGACCTCGATGCGCAGCAGCTGCTCGCGGAAGCGGTGCGTGTAGCGCTGCGCCACCGCGGCCGCCAGATCGCCCTTGGTCGCGAAGTGATGGTGGATGCTGGGCTTCTTGATGCCGACCAGCTTGGCCACATCGTCGTAGGAAAAGCCGTTGTAGCCGCGCTCCTGGATCAGGCCCTCGGCTGCATCCACCACCCGCAGCGCGGACTCGGACATCTCGGAAAAATGCTTCATTTACTGGTTCTCTTTGTGATCGGCAATCGGCAGATGCCCGACTTTGACCAGGATGATACAGCCTTCGCGGCTGAACGGCTGATGCGCGCTCAGGTGCGGACTGCGCAGCCAGGTGCCGGCCGGATAGCTGCCGAACTCGTCTTCGAACACGCCATCCAGCACGTAGATCTCTTCGCCGCCGTAGTGCCGGTGCGGATTGAAGCGCGTGCCGGGCGCCCAGCGCACCAGCGCCGTATGGGTGGCGCCGAATTCGGACAAGGGCATCACCGACAGTCCCGGCACCAGGCCCGGCAGCCATGCCGTCGCGCCGCTATCGATGCGCACGGCTTGCGTATCCTGCGCATCCATGTGGCGCAGCTTGACCAGCAGCGTGCAGCCGCCGACCGAGCCCGGCGCATGCGACGAGCCCGGTGGATTCTTGAGGTAGGCGCCCGCGCCGTAGCTGCCGGATTCATCGAAGAAATCCCCCTCCAGCACCAGGATTTCCTCGCCGAGTTCATGCAGATGATTGGGGAAACTGCTGCCCGGCGCATAACGCACGATGGATGTCGCGCGCGCCACCTCGCCGCCATCGCGCTCCAGCATCTTGCGCTGTATGCCCTGTGCGGGCGAATCGACCCAAGGCAAGTCTAGCGACTGCACCAAGGCGCGTTTGCTGTAATCCGAGTTGATGTTCATGAAATCTCCTTTACCGACTAGTTGGTAGGCATACTAGCCGAGGCTGGAGACGGTGTCAACGCCCGTCACGGCGGGCGTTGCGGGGCCTTATTTGCCGGCGGCGCCGACCGAGACCATGCGCTCGACGTAGCGGGCGATCAGGTCGATCTCCAGGTTGACCTGCTTGCCCACCACCAGATGCTTGAGCGTGGTCATGGCGATGGTGTGCGGGATCAGATTGATCGAAAACTGGCAGACCAGGTCCTTGCCGGTGCCGATATCGGTCACGCGGTTGACCGTCAGCGACACGCCGTTGACGACGATCGAGCCCTTGAAGGCCAGGAACTTGGCCAGCTCGTGCGGCGCTTCGATCACCAGCTCCCACGATTCGCCCACGCCCTCGAACTTGCGCACCACGCCCAGTCCATCCACGTGGCCGGACACCAGATGGCCGCCCAGGCGCTCGCTGAGCGTCAGCGCCTTTTCCAGGTTCACTTCGGTCAGCGTGTCGAGGCCGACGGTGCAGTTCAGGCTTTCGCGCGAGACGTCGACGCGGAAGCTGCTGGCGTCCTTTTCCACCACGGTCATGCAGGCGCCGTTGATGGCGATCGAGTCGCCCAGCGCGACGTCGGCCAGCGGCAGGCCGCCGGCGTTGATGTTCAGGCGCACGCCCGCGAACGAGCCGCCTTCCAGCGGCGTGACGGATTCGATTTTGCCGATAGCGGCGACAATTCCAGTAAACATGTGAGTGCTCTTAATGATGAGTGAATCGTGCAAGGATACGCAAATCTTCGCCGATCTGCTTAACCTCGTGAAATTTCAACCGCTGCTTGAGCGACAGGTCGGTCAAGGCCGGCAAGGCGAACATGCCTTGCGCGTCGCCCAGCAGCATCGGCGCCAGGTAGACCAGCAGCTCGTCGACGCAGCCTTCGCGGATCAGGGAACCGTTGAGCTTGCCACCGGCTTCGACGTGCAGCTCGTTGATCTGGCGCCGGCCCAGTTCGCGCATCAGCTCGGGCAGGTCGACCTTGCCGGAAGCATTGGGCAGCAGGATGATCTCCGCGCCCACCGCGCGCAGCGCCGCCTCCTTTTCGGGATCGGCCACCGCCGCCGCGATCCAGGTGCCGCCGCCCTGCAAGACCTTGGCCGCAGGATCGATGTCGAGCTTGCTGTCCACCACGATGCGGCGCGGCTGGCGCGGCGTTGCCACCGCGCGCACGTTGAGCTGCGGATCGTCGGCCTTGACGGTGCCGATGCCGGTCAGGATGGCGCAGGCGCGGGCGCGCCAGGCGTGGCCATCGGCGCGCGCCTCCGGCCCGGTGATCCATTGGCTGACGCCGTTGTGCAGCGCCGTCATGCCGTCCAGGCTGGCGGCGGTCTTCATGCGCACCCACGGCAGCCCGCGCGTCATGCGCGAGAAGAAGCCGATGTTCAGTTCGTATGCCTGTTCGGCCAGCAAGCCGGTGCTGACCTCGATACCGGCGGCGGCCAGCTTGGCCATGCCCTGCCCGGCCACCAGCGGATTCGGGTCCTCCATCGCCGCCACCACGCGGCCCAGGCCGGCACGCACCAGCGCGTCCGAGCACGGCGGCGTGCGGCCGTGGTGGTTGCACGGTTCCAGCGTCACGTAGGCGGTGGCGCCGCGCACGTCGTGGCCGCGCGCCACCGCATCCTTCAGCGCCTGGATTTCCGCATGGTCGCTGCCGGCCTGCTGGGTCACGCCGGCGCCGATCACCAGCCCGTCGCGCACGATCACGCAGCCGATGTGCGGATTTGGCGAGGTCGTGTACAGCCCTTGGGCGGCCCACTCCAGCGCCAGCGTCATGCCTTCGAGATCGTTGCTGATGTTCACGTTGTCCTTAGTCTATGGCGCTGGTGCAGCTTGCCCCGTCCACCGCCGGATCGCACACGCGCACCCGGCCCAGCATATTGATTTTGATGTTGCGCGTGCTGTCGCCCTGCGTCAGCGACAGCGTGCCCCAGCGCGCGGCCAGGCTGTTGCTGGCGCTGCAGGCACGCCCAGCAGCATTATAAGCAAGATATTGCGGCGTTGCGCCCGACGAAAAAACCGAGGCGACTCGGACGCCCTCGGCGATCGGGCCATGGCGGAACAACAGCAACTCGCCGGGGTCGGGGCGACGGTTGCCATTCTCGTCGATAAAGACCGTCCAGCCCAGGCGCCAGGCGGCGCCGCCCGGCTCCAGCGGCACCAGCAGAACCTGGCCGCCGCGGGCGATGGCGTGCGAGCGGGTCAGGTTGATGGCCGCCACCAGGTCGTTGACGGCGATGCGCAACTGCTGGCGCTCCAGCGCGGTCCGGTAGTTCGGCACGGCGACACCGAGCAGTATTATCGCCAACAACAGCACGATCAATAATTCGATCAGACTGAAAGCGGTGCTGAAGGAATGGTCTCGCATCGTGCGGTCCTCATGGCCAGCAGTGAACGGACGGCCCGGTCGCCAGGCGCAGGCCGCTGCTGGTCAGCTTGAGTTGCCGGCAATCGTCGTCATGAAAGCTAGCGTCGACCAGCGCGGTGCCCGGCGTGGCGATCAGCTGCACGCATTGCGAGATCCGTTCGCCGTCACAGGCCCTGCCTTCGATTTCGTAGGCGCTGGTCGGCGCGCCGTTGCTGCTCCACCATTTGAACTGGCGGGCTTCCGGGTCCGTGATGCTGGACGAGAAGGCGATGTAGGTGTTGGCCTGCGTGAAGAACCGCTCTTCCTGCTGCATCAATTGCAGCAACGCGGCCTGCGCCTCGGAACGTCGCGCACGGATCACGTGCTGCTGAAATCCCGGCATCACCTGCGCGGCAAGCACGGCCAGTATCACCAGCACGATCAGCAATTCGATCATGCTGAAGGCTTGTTGGCGCGCCGGCTTCATTTGATCGCCTCGTGCAGCTCACGCCAGTTGGCCACCTCGCGCCAGCTGAGCCGGCCGGACCGCGAGCGCACTTGGACGCGGCCCACCACGGTCGCTTCACGCGCCGACGCGTTGACCACGGCATAGTCCTTGTCGACTGCAACCCGCCCCGTCGGATCGGGCGGGCTAGCGCGTGTTGATTGCGGCACCAATGACGGCACGGCCGTATAGGTCGATTGCAGCACGCCGACGATAGGCGCGGTCGGCATGCTGCTCGCCTTGCTGCGGCCATCCGCCAGTCCGCTCAGCGCATCCAGCACGTAGGTGCGGCTGCGCGCGGCATCACATTTGTCAGCTCCCGGCAGCAGCGTGTTGAACGCGACCTCGCCGCCCACCAGCTTGCCGCTGCTGATGCTGCGCTCACCCGTGCGCGCGGATAGCATAAAGTCCACATACCAGCCTTTGCTGCCGGGCGGGATCTGCGCGCCGCTGATGCCGAACAAGTCCGCCGTCGAAGGCTCCAGCACGCGTTCGGTCAGCTGGCGGCGGCCGGCAACGGCGTCCATCGGCACGGACAGGCTGTCAAGGATGGCGTAGAACGATTGCGTGCTAAAAGTTCCAGGCGCCAGGCCGGCCCGGTCGAACAGCATCCCCGTGCCAAACAATATCAAGTAGCCGCCGCCGGAGGCGTAGGCCAACATGGGTTGTTGCGCTATCGGCTGCCGCCTGCCGTCGGCATCCCGAGCGACGAACAGCGCCTTGGCGGCCGCGCCTGGCCAGGTATTGAAATCGAAACGCCACAGATTGCCTTGCAGGTCGCCGGCGTAGGCGTAGCTCAACGCGCCATCGCGGTCGGCGACCAGCACCGGTGCGCTCAGGCCGTTGGCCAGCGATGGCTCTGCGATGGGCGTGACAAGCCGGTAGTAGTTCACGTTGAGCGTCCACGGCGCATCGCGCGCCTTGTCCAACGCCAGCAGGAATAAGGCGCCCTTGCCCGCGCCGCTGGCATGACCGTCGCTGGCGTAGTTGTTCAGGCCGCTGGAGACGATGGCGAAGTAGCGGTAGATGGGCACATCGGCGCCACGACTGACGCGTACCTTGGCAAGCTGCGGCAGCGTGGTGACGTTGCCCATCATTCGATCGTCGCGGTCGGTAAATTCCCAGAGCGCGGCGTTTTCGTTCAACGCGGAGGGATCGGTGATATCCAGCGCGAACACACCTTGTGCGCCACCGCCCATGGCCGCGACCAGGACCGTGCGCCAATTGCCGCCGATCAGGGCGTCGCCGCTGAACGACGGGCCGTCGACGTAGGCGCGGTGGACATAGTCGAGGCTGGGCAGACGGTTCAGCACCGGCATCAGGGCGTTGGGCAAATAGGCGTAGAGTTCGCCGCCCGTGTTGGCGTCGAAGGCGTGCAGCATGCCGTCGTTGGCGCCAAGGTAGACCGCGGTGCGGCGGGCTTTGTGGCGCTCGCGGAAAGCCAGGTAGCCAGCATCCCGCGCCGCGCCCGACGGTGGTCCGACCAGCACCGGCGCGCTGTTGATCGAATCGCCGAGCACGCTGCTGCGGCGGCGGAACAAGCTGCCTTCATCGCTGCGGTCGCCGCGCAGGTAGGCCAGGCGACGCTCGCCCAGGCCATCGACAGCGGCTGCATGCGGCGGCGGCGCCTGATCGAGCAAGGCTTGCTGCGCCGCCGACAAGACGGGCCATGCAAAGGGAACGCCTTCCAGCTTGCCTTCCGCCTGCACGATGGACGTGTAGAGTTTGCGCGCCGCAGGTTCCGGCATCGGTGCGCGCCCCGGCTCGCCGGTCAGGATGGCGCCGGCATCCCACAACGCAGCGGCAGCGTCCGGCAAGGCAACGCCTGCCGGTGGCAAAGCGATGCGCTCAACATGCCCGCCCCAATCGCTCGCGTCTAGCATGGTGCTCAGCAGATCGCCGGCCGATCCGGCTGGCGTCGCAGCGCCCATAGACGCCAGCAACAGCGAAGGGCCGGCGATCCGCGCGCCGACACGGCACGCGGCGCTCAACGGATCGCTGGCAATGGTGAGCACCGGCGGCGCTGCGCGCACCCCGCCCGCCAGCATCGGCAGCAACATCAACAGCGCAGCGATCGCTAGCCACGCCCACCACCGCCGCCGGCCATGTCCGGGCAGCGGTGCACCGCTTGCAATGTGCATATCCCCTCCTCACTCCGGCTTGACGAACACCGTCTGCAAAACCAGCTCCGTGCCGGGCCTGGCGCCAAAACCGATCGCCGTCACGCGGTAGCAAGCGCCGGCCGCGCCGCCGGCAGACGCATCCTCGCCCGGTTGATGGCACTCCATGCGTTCGATTACATAGCGCGGCCGCTTGAACGGCAGTACGCCTTCGGCCGTCAGCATCGCCGCGCCGGTATGGTCGCCGTAGCCCAGCGTGCAGGCGCCGCCGTCCTCGCCCCCGGACAAATCCACCCGCAGCCAGACGGGCGCCCTGTCGCAAGCACTGGCCTCCGCCGTGCCGCTCTGGATATCGCGTTCCGCATCCGCCAAGGCATCCTCCGCCGCCTGAAACGCCACATCCCGATCGCGCTCGCCACGCGCCGCCTTCTCGCCCTGCAAGCTCATTTGCGCCGCCGACACGCCCAGCAGCATCGCCAGGATCAACATCATCAGGCACATCAACACAACCACCCCTTGCTGCCGTTGCGCCGCCATGAGCTAGCCGCTCCGATTACGCAAGGCCACCGTCATGCCGACCACCCGGCGCGCCCGCGTGCGCTGCGATGGCGGCAGCGTGGCCTCCACGATGCGCACGCCTTCATCGTCGCCATGCGCAGCGGAATACGCGGGGCCGAACAGATCGAACCGGGTCGTCGCCATGTCCGCGCGGGTATTGCTCTCACCATGCAGCAGCAGCGCCACCCTGACGCTGCATACGCGCTTCCAGTATGTCTTGCGATGGAAGTCGCGCAAACGCTCGCCCGGCGTGGCGCCGGACAACACCAGCGCGGCATCCATCGCATTGATATGGCTGGCGTTGACATACGCATTGGGAACGCCATCGGCCGGCGTATCGGTATCGAGCCCATACAGCACCTGGAAGGATTCAACGCCGCGCACGATGGCGTCTGAGCCCCAGCCGGACGCGCCGCGGTATTTGCAGCGCAGTTCCGCCACGCCAGCGCCGTCGTCCGCGACATAGAAGATGCTCCAGCCGCGCGCATCGGCCGCGTCAGGAACGGCAACCCCGAAGCCGGCGCAATTGAGGCTGGAACCATCGCCATTGCCGCCCACGCCCGAACCGGAAAAGCGCAAGGCCAGCACATCGCTGCCGTGCGCCACGGCCGGCAAGGTCGCGGCGATATCCGCGCCGCCCCGGCTGATGCTGCGCGCGTCCAGCCCCGCGATGGACGCCGGCGCATCGGCTTCCAGTTCCACCGGCGCGGCCGTGCTGTCCCAGTTGACATAGGCGCCCTGCCGTATCGCCCGCGCCATGATGTCGAGCGCATGGCGGCCACTGTCGTTGAGTCCGGCGTTCTCGCTGTGATTGCGGTAGTTGCTGCCGGCCGACAGCAGCAAGCCGCTGGCCAGCAGGGTTACGATCAGACCCAGCGCCACGGCGATGGCGAACTCGACCACGGTCCATCCGCGCGCGCTCATCGCGTCGCTCCAACCACCACGGCGACGGCCGGCGCGACATCCCCGCTGGCATCCTTGCGCAGCGTACCGTCGGGATTCTTGCTGCGCCATCCGACCTTGACCACCACCGGCGCGCCGGCAGCGCCGCCGCAAGTCCAGGCCAGCTTGCCGCTGCCGTCACGACAAACCAGTACGCGACCCGCAGGCAAGTACTGGCCGACTTGAATTTTCACCTCATACAGGTCGAACAGCGCCAACTGCGCGCTGTCGCACGCGCCGCCGTAGCACAGGGCCGACGGCGCCGGCGGATCGGGTTCGGCCAGCGCATCGTAGTCCAGCATCAGATAGGGATTGGCGCCATCGGCCAGGTGCATTTGCGCGGCGTTGGCGCGCATGCGTTCGGCCAGGCCAGCCGCCAGGTAAGTCGCCTGCGACAACAGCGCGGCCTGATGCCGCATGCGCAGGGCCGCCAGCTGCATCGCCACGCCGCCGACGATGCCAACCGCCAGCAACAGCACGGCGATCAGGATCTCCAGCAGCGTAAAGCCAGGCATATAGGCGCGTGTGCGCATGGCACACCTCCGCAAGTCGACAAGGACAGTGCTAGAAGTTAGCAGCGACTACTGCAGAGGATATGAGGTGTATCAAAGGTGCGCCAGCCGTAGGCCGGCGAGTAACTAAGCCTTGCGTGGCTTGCGTTCCTGCCCGACTTCGGCAATCGCGTCCTGGAACTCGGCCAGGTCCTCGAAGTTTTTATAGACCGATGCAAACCGGATATACGCGATCTTGTCGAGGCGCTTCAGTTCCTGCATCACCAGCTCGCCGATGTAGCCGGTGTCGACTTCGCGCTGGCCGCTGGTCAGCAGCTTTTCTTCGATCGACAGGATCGCCGCGTCCACGGCGGGCGCCGCCACGGGGCGCTTGCGCAAGGCCAGCGTCAGGCTGCCGCGCAACTTGGCGGCCGCATACTCGGTGCGGCTGCCGTTCTTCTTGACCACATACGGCATCACCAGTTCGATGCGCTCATACGTGGTAAATCGTTTATCGCATTTTCCGCAGCGCCGGCGCCGGCGTATGGAATCCCCTTCCTCGGATACGCGCGTATCGAGAACCTGGGTATCTTCATGCTGGCAAAACGGACATTTCATATTGGCGCTATTCGATGACGCGACACCGGCACACGCCGGCGTCGCGGTACTGCTAATTACTTGGCGTAGACAGGGAACTTGTCAGCCAGAACCTTCACGGCCGCTTTCACGCGGTCGATGGTCGCGGCGTCGTGCGGGTTGTCCAGCACGTCGGCGATCAGGTTGCCGACTTGTTCCGCTTCCGCTTCCTTGAAGCCACGGGTGGTGAAGGCAGGCGAACCCAGGCGGATGCCGGAAGTCACGAATGGCTTCTGCGGATCGTTAGGGATGCCGTTCTTATTGCAGGTCATGTGCGCCGCACCCAGGATCGCTTCCGCTTCCTTGCCGGTCAGGTTCTTCGGACGCAGGTCCACCAGCATCACGTGCGACTCGGTGCCGCCGGAGACGATGCGCAGGCCGCGCTTGATCAGGGTCTTGGCCAGCACGTCGGCATTGATGACGACTTGCTGCTGGTAAGCCTTGAACTCAGGCGTCAGCGCTTCCTTGAACGCCACTGCCTTGCCGGCGATGACGTGCATCAGCGGGCCGCCCTGGATGCCTGGGAAGATCGCCGAGTTGATGATCTTCTCGTGCTCGGCCTTCATCAGGATGATGCCGCCGCGTGGGCCGCGCAGCGATTTGTGCGTGGTCGAGGTGACGAAGTCGGCGTGCGGCACCGGATTAGGGTACAGACCAGCAGCGATCAGACCGGCGTAGTGCGCCATGTCGACCATGAAGTAAGCGCCAACAGCTTTGGCGACGGCAGCGAAACGCTCGAAGTCGATCTTTTTCGAGAACGCCGAGGCGCCGGCGATGATCAGCTTAGGCTTGTGTTCCTTGGCCAGCGCTTCCATGGCGACGTAGTCGATGTCTTCTTCGGCGGTCAGGCCGTAGGAGACGACGTTGAACCACTTGCCGGACATGTTCAGCGGCATGCCGTGGGTCAGGTGGCCGCCTTCGGCCAGCGACATGCCCATGATGGTGTCGCCTGGCTTCAGCACGGCGAAGAACACGCCCTGGTTGGCTTGCGAACCCGAGTTAGGCTGCACGTTGGCCGCTTCCGCGCCGAACAGCTGCTTGACACGGTCGATCGCCAGTTGCTCGACGACGTCGACGTACTCGCAACCGCCGTAGTAGCGCTTGCCTGGGTAGCCTTCGGCGTATTTATTGGTCAGCTGCGAACCCTGCGCTTCCATGACGGCTGGCGAGGTGTAGTTCTCCGAGGCGATCAGTTCGATGTGATCGTGCTGACGGGTGTTTTCTTTTTGAATTGCGCCGAACAATTCCGGGTCAACGTTGGCGAGGGTGTGATCTTTTGCGAACATGTAAAAACTCCAAATGAATTGAGTAACTTGTTACTGGCAGGTTGGATCGAATGAGGGAAGCCGATAGCGGACAGGCAGCCTCTTCGTGCATTTCCATCGATGGCTGCCCAGGCGAACGGCTGATGAAATCTCACGTTTCCCGGTGGATGCCCACCTTTCGCCAACCGATCGCCACGCACCAAAATGGTGATGACCGGAGCTTTTCGCCAGTTACGTGAGACGTAATGGAAGCCTGATTGTAATTTATGCGCCAGCTTTGAGCAAGGAAATGATTACCTAAAAGGCAATCTTATGCCGATTTTGATAGGAGAGATAAGCCATACTGCCATTTCGGCTACACTTGACCACCGTTTCCACTCTTTCTACACATACCGTAAGGATAGATCATGATCGTCTTCATCACCGGCGCCACCGCCGGCTTCGGCGCCGCCATGGCCCGCACTTTCGTCCAGAACGGCCACAAGGTCCTGATCAGCGGCCGCCGCGCCGACCGTCTGCAGGCGCTGTCGGCCGAGCTGGGCGCGGCCGCCCACCCGGTCGTGCTGGATGTGACCGACAAGGCCTCGATCAAAGGCGCACTGGACGGCTTGCCGGCCGAATGGGCGCAGATCGACGTGCTGATCAACAATGCCGGCCTGGCGCTGGGCGTCACGCCGGCGCATGAATCGTCGCTGGACGACTGGGACACCATGATCGCCACCAATTGCAGCGGCCTGGTCGCCATGACCCGCGCCGTGCTGCCGGCGATGGTGGCGCGCGGCAGCGGCACCATCATCAACATCGGTTCGGCGGCCGGCGATACGCCTTATCCGGGCGGCAATGTGTACGGCGCCACCAAGGCCTTCGTCGAGCAGTTCACGCTGAACCTGCGGGCCGACCTGGTCGGCACCGGCGTGCGCGCCACCAATATCGCGCCCGGCCTGTGCGGCGGCACCGAGTTCTCCAACGTCCGCCTGAAAGGCAACGACGCGGCCGCGGCCAAGGTCTACGAAGGCACCGAGCCGCTGACGCCGGAAGACATCGCCAACACCGCCTACTGGATCGCCACCCTGCCCGCCCACATCAACATCAACCGCATCGAAATGATGCCGACTTGCCAAGGCTACGGCCCGCTGGTGATCAAGCGCAACCTGTAAAAATCAGGGCTGGCGAATCGCTTCATCCCTGAAGCGATTCGTAAGCGGTTGTTACAAGCCTTGGCAAGTTGCAGGGAAAACGCTTTACTATCGTCTGTGCAATATTTTGGAATTCACGGCAATTACTCTGTCGCAGCTTCAACGACAACAATAAAATCGCGTAGAATGTTGCTCACTCTCACTAGTAGTCAAAACAACATGCCAGCAGAGTTTATCTGGAACGTACGGGTCTATTACGAGGACACCGACGCCGGCGGTATCGTCTATTACGCAAACTACCTCAAATTCTTTGAGCGCGCCCGTACCGAATGGCTGCGCGCCATCCACGTCGAGCAGCACGCCCTGCTGCAGGAACACGACGCCATGTTCGTCGTCAAAAGCGTCAGTGCGGAGTATCATGCGCCTGCCAGGTTGGACGATGTACTAAAATTAACACTTGGTATCGAAAAGCTAGGCCGCGCCTCCATCCAGTTCGTGCAGCAAGCGTGGTGCGGCGAGCAGTTGCTGAACACCGCCCGAGTCAAGGTCGGCTGCGTCGGTTCGGACCTCAGTCCGCGCGCCGTGCCACCGTCGGTTGCAGAAAAAATGCGTAGTACCATCAAAACAGACTGAACCACATACATGAACGTCACCCAAGACCTCTCTTTCCTGTCCCTCATCACCAACGCCCACCTGATCGTGCAGTTGATCATGGCGCTGCTGTTCGTCATCTCGCTGACCAGCTGGACCTACATCTTCAGCAAGATGTTCGCGGTGCGCTCGGCGCGCCGCCTGACCATCGAATTCGAGAAAACCTTCTGGGCCGGCGGCAACCTGCACGCGCTGCACCAGAACGCCGGCAAGGACCGCGCCAACAGCGGCCCGCTGGCGCGCATCTTCGAAGCCGGCATGGGTGAGTTCATCAAGAGCAAGGCCGCCTACACCGCCGCGCGCGAAAGCATGGACGCCGGCGCGGTGCTCGACGGCGCCCGCCGCGCCATGCGCGCCGCCTTCCAGCGCGAGATGGACGTGCTGGAATCGCACCTGGCCTTCCTGGCCTCGGTCGGTTCGGTGTCGCCGTACATCGGCCTGCTCGGCACCGTGTGGGGCATCATGAACGCCTTCCGCGGCCTGGCCAATGTGCAGCAGGCCACCTTGGCCGCGGTCGCCCCCGGCATCGCCGAGGCGCTGATCGCCACCGCCATCGGCCTGTTCGCGGCGATCCCGGCCGTGGTGGCGTACAACCGTTTCGCCCACGATATCGACCGCCTGGCGATCCGATTCGAAAGCTTCGTCGAAGAGTTCTCCAACATCCTGCAACGTCAGTCGCGTTAAGAAGGCAGAGCAATCATGGCTTCCTCTTTTTCCAGCAGCATGCGCGGCGGCCGCGGCCGCAAGTTCAAGTCCGAGATCAACGTCGTGCCCTACATCGACGTGATGCTGGTGCTGTTGATTATTTTCATGGTCATGCCCTCGGCCAATGACCCGAGCGTGGTCGACCTGCCGAGCGCCGAGCGCTCCACCAAGCCGCCGAGCGACTATGTGCAGGTGATCATCAAGCCCAACGGCGCGCTGTCGATCGGCGTCAAGGGCAAGGGTGAAGAGGCGCCGGAAACCGCGCCCAACCGCGACGCGCTGGTCAAGAAGCTGCGCACCATCCACACCGACCATCCCGACTACCCTGTGCTGATCGCCGGCGACAAGGAAAGCAAGTACGACGACGTGATCCAGCTGATCTCGGAAGCGAAGAAGATGGGCATCACCCGGGTCGGCTTGTCCACCAAGTAAATCACAGTGCATACGATGAAACCCGCAACGGCAGGCGGCCCTTACAAAGTGCCGCGACAAAATGAAGGCTGGCGCTCGATCGCGCTGGCGGCGGCGATGCACGCCGTGCTGTTGCTGTTCCTGTGGGTGGGCGTCAGCTGGCAGAACAACGAGCCGACCACGGTGCAGGCCGAGATCTGGGACATGAAGGTGCAGGAAGCCGCGCCGGCCCCGCCACAGGTCAAGCCCGAGCCGGAACCCGAACCGGAGCCGACCCCGGTGGTCAAGACCGCCCCGCCGAAACCGGTGGAAGCGCCGCCGACGCCGAAGGAACCGGACATCGCCCTGGAACGCCTGAAGGCGAAGAAAAAACTCGAACAGGAAAAACTCGAAGCCGCCAAGGAAGCCAAGCTGAAGAAGGAAGCCGAAGAGAAGCAGGCCAAGCTGGACGCCAAGAAACTGGCCGACAAGAAGGAAGCCGAGCAGAAGCTGAAGGACGAGAAGGAACAGGCCGAGAAGGACAAGAAGAAAGCCGCGCTGGCCGACAAGGCCGCCAAGGAAAAAGCCGAGAAAGCCGACAAGGCCGCCCGCGACAAAGCCTACGCCGCCGAGATGAGCCGCATCACCGGCAACGCCGCCAAGGGCAGCACCGGCACCGCCGCCACCTCGACCGGCGGCAAGGTCGACGGCGGCTACCAGGCGGCGATCCGGGCCAAGATCAAGAGCAACCTGGTCTATGGCGCGGTCGACGATACGCTCAGCGCGACCTACCAGATCACCCAACTGCCGACCGGTGAAATCATCGGCGTGCGCAAGATGAAGAGCAGCGGCTCTGCCGCTTACGATAGCGCGATTGAAAACGCGATTGCCAAATCGTCACCACTGCCCAAGAAAAAAGATGGTACGGTAGAGCGCGAGTTTGTCGCCGATTTCAACATGAAGGATATGCACTGATGAGCACCATGAATAAACTGAACCAAGTGATCCTGTCCGCCACGCTGGCGCTGGCCGCCAGCGGCGCCTCGGCGCAGATGCGGATCGAGATCTCCGGCGTCGGCAGCAACCAGATCCCGGTCGCCGTGGCCGGCTTCGCCGACGAGAACATCGCCCCGCAACAGATATCCGCCATCATCAAGGCCGACCTGGAGCGCAGCGGCGCCTTCAAGCTGATCGACGCCGGCGTGATCACCAGCATGAGCAACATCGACTACGGCACCTGGAAATCCAAGGGCGCCGACGCGCTGGTGGTGGGCACCGTGGCCAAGGCGGCCAGCGGCGACTACGAAGTGCGCTACAAGCTGTTCGACACCGTCAAGCAGAGCGAGCTGTCGCAGCTGAACGTGTCGCGCGCGCCGCAGTTCACCCGCCTGACCGCGCACAACATCGCCGACGACGTGTTCCTCAAGCTGACCGGCATCCGCGGCGCCTTCTCCACCCGCATCGCCTACGTGAAAGAATACGACAAGCGCCACTACGAGCTGCTGGTGGCCGACGCCGACGGCGACGGCGAACAGATGGCGCTGCGCTCGAACGAGCCCATCATCTCGCCGTCGTGGTCGCCGGACGGCACCAAGGTGGCCTACGTGTCGTTCGAGCAGAAGAAGCCGGTGGTCTACGTACAGAACCTGATCACCCGCGCGCGCACCGTCATCGCCAACGAAAAAGGCAGCAACTCCTCGCCGGTGTGGGCGCAGACCGGCAACAAGCTGGCGGTGTCGCTGTCCAAGGACGGCCATACGCAGATCTACACCGTCAACGCCGACGGCGGCAACCTCAAGCGCGTTTCCAACAGCGCCGGCATCGATTCCGAAGCCAACTTCGCGCCGGACGGCAGCATCTACTTCATGAGCGACCGCAGCGGCGGCCCGCAGATCTACCGCATGAACGGCGACGGCGGCGAAGCCAAGCGCGTCACCTTTGCCGGCAACTACAACATCAGCCCGCGCGTGTCGGCCGACGGCAAGACCCTGGCCTACATCTCCCGCCGCGACGGCAACTACCAGCTGTACGTGATGGACCTGGCCAGCGGCCAGGAACAGCGCCTGTCGGACAGCACCGACGACCAGTACCCAAGCTTTGCCCCGAACGGCAAATACATCATGTACGCCACGCAAGCCGGAGGCCGCAAATCGCTGGCTGTGGTGTCGGTGGATGGACGTGTAAAACAACGCCTGACCACTCAGGCGGGCAACATCAAGGAGCCCACCTGGGGTCCATTCATGCAGTAATTTTTAGCCTTCATCACTAGGAGAATCAAATGCGTAAACTCAGCAGCTTAGCCTTTATCGTCACCACCGCCGCCATCCTGTCCGCTTGCTCGACTCCGGTCAAGATCGCTGAGCCAGCGAAAGTGGAAGAGCGTCAAGTCGAACAGAAACCACAGCCGCAGCCGGACACCCGTACCGTCGCTCCGGTCGAAACCAAATCGCTCGATCCGCTGGACGATCCTAAAGGCGTGCTGGCCAACCGCAGCGTGTACTTCGACTTCGACAGCTACGTCGTGCGCGACGACGGCAAGCCAGTGGTGGAAAACCACGCCGCCTACCTGGCCAAGAACAAGGCCCGCTCGATCCTAATCCAAGGCAACACCGACGAACGCGGCGGCGCCGAGTACAACCTGGCCCTGGGCCAGAAGCGCGCCGAAGCCGTGCGCAAGGCGATGACCACGCTGGGCGTGCCAGAGTCGCAAATCGAAGCCGTATCGCTGGGCAAAGAAAAGCCTAAAGCCTCCGGTTCGAACGAAGAAGCATGGGCGCAAAACCGTCGTGCAGACATCGTCTACAAGTAATACAAAGCACTACCCTTTTGCCGGGTCACAGGCATAATACGGGGCGGCGCGCGGGTAACACTGCGCCCCGCCCCGTTTCCTTTTAGATTTGTGTGAAAGCGCCCGACATGATGAAACTCTCCAAATCCGGCCTGAGCGCCGCCCTGCTGGCCGCGCTGACCTGGCTGCCGCTGCAAGCCCATGCCGGGCTGTTCGACGACGACGAAGCCCGCAAGGCGCTGCTGGACCTGCGCTCCAAGGTCGAAGCCATACGCGCCGAGCTGAACGCCCGTATCGACACCAAATCCGACAAATCGAGCACGCTGGACCTGGTCTCGCAAAACGAAATGACGCTGCAGGAAGTGGCCAAGCTGCGCGGCCAGATCGAAGTGCTGAGCAACGAGCTGTCCAACGCCCAAAAGCGCCAGAAAGACTTCTACGTCGACCTTGACGCGCGCCTGCGCAAGCTGGAGCCGCGCGAAGTGACCATCGACGGCAAGACCGCCCAGGTCGACCCGAACGAGCAGCGCACCTATGAAGCGGCGTGGAAGATCTTCACCTCCGGCGACTACAAGGCGGCCGGCACGGCGTTCAGCGAGTTCGTGGCGCGCTATCCGGGCTCGAGCTATGCGGCCAACGCGCAGTACTACCTGGGCAGCTCCTACTACGCCCAGCGCGACTGCAAGGGCGCGATCACGGCCCAGCTGCAGGTGTTGAAGAACTACGCCGACAGCCCGAAGGCGCCGGAAGCCATGCTCAACATCGCCAGCTGCCAGGCCGAACTGAAAGACAAGGCCGCCAAGAAGACCTTGCAGGATCTGATCAAGGCCTATCCTGACTCGGCGGCAGCGGTCACGGCAAAAGAACGCCTCGGCGGCAAATAATTACCCGGG
This sequence comes from Duganella sp. GW821-FHT07G03, assembly GCF_059418605.1. NCBI lineage: Bacteria > Pseudomonadati > Pseudomonadota > Betaproteobacteria > Burkholderiales > Oxalobacteraceae > Duganella > Duganella sp. GW821-FHT07G03. Next base: position 79,875 of record NZ_JBWKQE010000007.1, on the reverse strand, counting down.
GGTATTTGACAGCAAGACTCATTACCCCCTATAATCTCGCTTCTTCGGGGGTCGTTAGCTCAGCTGGTAGAGCAGCGGACTTTTAATCCGTTGGTCGCAGGTTCGAATCCCGCACGGCCTACCACTCGAAGAAAACCAAGGTGTTGCACCTTTGGGTCGTTAGCTCAGCTGGTAGAGCAGCGGACTTTTAATCCGTTGGTCGCAGGTTCGAATCCCGCACGGCCTACCAAGAATTATCAAGGAAGCCCACGAATTTACGTTCGTGGGCTTTTTTGTTTCTGGTCACGATGAAGGATGCAGCCGCCCCAACGGCTGAATAGCGGCAGCGCGTTCGCGCCGTACAAAAAATCTTACGCCGCTACGGCATCGACCTTCGGCTTGCGCGGGGCGCGCGGCTTTTTCGGTTTCTCTGCAGGGGCAGCGGCCTCGCGACCTTTGACCGCTTCAATCAGGGCATTGGCATAGGCGTTGCGAGCGGTCTGGGCGAATGCAGTTTGTTGCTGCAAGCGGGCCAGTTCAGCGTCGACAGCCAGGATGTTGGCGGCCTGAATCCTGGCAGCATCGTTCAGGTTGGCGGAGGCGTAGGAGGTGCCATTGATTGTAATGTATTGCGGTAAAGTCATGTTCTTCCTTGATTATCGTATCCGGGCCGGAAATCCCAGTCGGCCATGATTGTATGTCTAACCGGCACACCTCGCCAAGGGCGCCTGCGTCTTCCTGCGACATTGGGAGCTTGTCAGATTCCATTCCGCGCATTATGATGCTGGCCCCTTGGGTCGTTAGCTCAGCTGGTAGAGCAGCGGACTTTTAATCCGTTGGTCGCAGGTTCGAATCCCGCACGGCCTACCAAGATTCATCAAGGAAGCCCACGAATTTCGGTTCGTGGGCTTTTTTGTTTCTGCTCGCTCTCTGCCCCCTCCCCCCCCCCCGCGCGACCTACATCAAATTTTCATCCTCCCCACTCCCAATCCAAGTGTAGTATGAGATAACTTTCTTTTTTTACAACCAACGCGTCGCACGGAGGCCACTTGACCATTTTTCGTCGTTTATGCAAGCACTGGCTCGCTAGCATCATGCTCATCGTGCTGCTGGTGATCGCTGTTCCGCCGCTCATCGTTTCCTTGTTCGCCCATTTCGAGGCATCGGACTCCGATCCGGGTAGGGGCGCCGCGCTGGTCTCGCAGGACGTGTTCGGCGACAACTTCACCAAGGTGAGCTATCTCGATCAAAATTGGAAGCCCGAGGACAGCCTGTGGTTCTACACCACCACGCAGGGCTCGAACCTGCTGCCGTACGACTTCTTCATGGTGCTCGAACGGCTGGGCAGCATGACCCTGTTCAGGGCCAACGAAAACATGAACCGCTTCCGCTACCTGCCGCAGCGCGCCACGGCCTCCAATCCCGACGCACTGCCGGTCGGCTTCGTCAAAGACGGCTACCTGAACAAGAACTACATGGGACTGACCTGCGCTGCCTGCCACACGGCGCAGATCAACTACCGCGGCCTGGGCATGCGCATCGACGGCGGACCAAGCGGCGCCGATATGGTCGGCTTCCTTACCGAGCTAGCCATGTCGATGACAGCCGTGCGGGACGATCCGGCGGTCCAGCAGCGCTTCGTCAAGGCGGTGCTGGCGCGCGGTGATTACGCGAGCGCCGACAAGGTGATCGAGGACGTCCGGGTCTACACCCAGCGCTTAATCAGCTACAACATCATCAACCATAGCGCGACCGACTACGGCTACGCACGCCTGGACGCGTTCGGCCGCATCTACAACCGGACCCTGGAACACCTGCTTAACCGCACGCAGCTCGAAGACGTCCTGCGCAACATCCTCAGCGCCGAGGAAATCACCGAGACGCTGGCCGGGATAACGGGCAACACACTCAGTTCGGCCGAGCGCGACCTGGTCATCCAGCGGGTGGCAAAAAACCCCGGCAACATCGACAAGCTGAAGAAGGAGCTGTTCATCAAGGCCGACGCGCCCGTCAGCTATCCTTACTTGTGGGATGTGCCCCAACATGACGTGGTGCAGTGGAACGGTCTCGGCAACAACGCCGGCCTGGGTCCGCTGGGACGCAATGCCGGCGAAGTGATCGGCGTATTCGGCGAACTTAACTGGCACGAAGCGAACGAATATTCGCTGCGCGCGCTGCTGGCGGGCGAAGGCCTCAAACAACGGGTTCTCCACTTCGACTCCTCCGTCAACGTGGAGAACCTGCGCCACATTGAGAGCCGACTTGCTTCGATGCAGTCGCCACAATGGCCGACTACGGTGTTCGGCACCGCCTCTATCGACACGACCAGGGTCAAGCGCGGCGAGCGCCTGTTCAACCAGCACTGCGTTCAATGCCACGCCGGTATCGAGCGCAACTCGCCGGCACGGCGCATCGTCGCTTACATGGCGAAGGTCGAGGACGTGGGGACCGATCCCACCATGGCCGACAACAGCGTCAAATACCAGGGCTACTCCGGCATCTTGCGCAACGAATATGTGGGCGCCGGCGTGGGCAACATTCTGCTCAACACGAAAGCGCCGATCGCAGCCCTGCTGACCAAGGCCACCACCAGCGTGCTGGAAACACCCGATCCCGACAAGTCTTTCCTGCGGCGCTGGGCCGAATGGCTGCGCAATATGGCCAAAGCCTTCTTCGGCAACGAGATCCAGCCATCAAACAAGAACGGCAGCTATACCATCGACACCACTATTGCCCCGTATGCATCTCTGCATGCCTATAAAGCGCGCGCCCTGAACGGTATCTGGGCCACAGCACCCTATCTGCACAACGGCTCCGTGCCGACCCTGTACGACCTGCTGCTGCCGGCTGCATGTCCGCCCGACGATAAAAATGCCGAGTGCCGGCCAAGCACTTTCCAGGTCGGATCGCGCGAATTCGATCCCGTCAAGGTGGGAATGAAAAGCGAAGGCTACGCTGGCTTCACCTACGACACCCGGCGCCCAGGCAACAGCAACGCCGGCCATGAATACGGCACGACCGCCACCGTCAAGAACGGTCAAACCGTGGCGCCGCTGAGCAAAGAGGACCGCCTCGACCTGCTCGACTACCTGAAGACGCTGTAAGGGCTCAGCGCGCATTTCCGGTCTTGCCATGTCGCAGCAGGGTCCGTATCATCGCGGCCCTTGGGGTCGTTAGCTCAGCTGTTTGGGCAGCGGACTTTTAATCCCTTGGTCGCAGGTTCGAATCCCGCACGGCCAACCAAGATTTATCAAGAAAGCCCACCAACTTCGGTTCGTGGGCTTTCTTGTTCCTGGTCGCTCTCTGGTCACAGCGGGAGCACCCTCCCCAGCGCGCTGAGCCACGAATGCGAATTCCCGGCGTCCCCGCGAGCCAAGCCAGATTTCAGCGGGATCTGAGCCATTCCTTCAGTGCGTCATTCATGCGTGTCTGCCAGCCATCGCCGGTGGCCTTGAATGCCGCCAACACCTCGGCGTCGAACCGGATAGTCGTGCTGACCTTAGTCCCGCTTCCCGCAGGCCGGCCGCGCCGTTGCCCTGCTGCCGCTTGCGCCTCATTGCGGGACACGATTTTGTCACCAATCCGCCAGACGCCCTTCTCAAAAAACTCGTCTGTCAGTTCCGGCGCGTCGTCCGGGTCAACCCACGTCTTGGTCGAATTTTGCGATTTCACGCTCATTTGCTTTCCTCATACTGATGATTCTTCGCGCCCGACCACGCGGCGTCCAAACGACGACAACGACCCGCCCGTCGAGATAGCCAACCGTCACATGGCGAAGCTCGCCGTAGTCGACGCGGTTGTCGTCGGTTGTCACGGTAATTCCTTCAAATACTTCCTTGGCACGAGCGAAATCCAAGCCTCTCTCAACAAGCGTCTTGTCACGTTTGTTGGGATCGAAGGTAAGCCTCATGGATTTATTGTAGTAACAAATAATATCGAATACCAGCAGTATTCATCATGCCTTATATTAGATTCGCGGCTGAAACAATTCTATCGCTGAAACCAGCCCTATCAAACATAGTGCGCCCCTTCAAATAACGCCTCTCTTGCAATGACTTTTGCGCAACCTGATCGGCACATTGTCCTTCCAAATTTACGAATGCCGACGTAGTCTATTGTTACAACTCAACAACTCAGCGGAACAGGAGTCGAAATGCTAACGTTTAACATGCGCCGTAGCATTCCCTCCTGGCTAGTAGCCCTAGTAGTCGGCTTGCTCCTGCTGCCTCTGTCAGTGCCGACAAGTGCGGCTAACTGGGACGCGGACCAAATTTGCAGCTTGCCCTCCCAGCGGATCAGACTACTCGACAAAGATCGGAATATTGTTGCCGTCGTTTCAATAGAGCAGATCCGTAGCATTGTCCAAGTCAAAAACCGGCTGGCCACCAACGCTGGCATCAATCCTACTCTTTTGATCATTGACGGGAATATGCCAAACGCTTTTGCCAGCAACGCGTCTGGCACGAACGTCATTGGATTCAATATTGGTATGCTTCAGCTTATTGGTTCCGATATGAGCATGGCGGCCGCAGTTGTGGGGCATGAGATGGGCCATTTGGTAAAGGGGCATTTACAAGAAAAGAAAGACAGGGATGCTGCGATAGGTGCCGCCACCTTCCTCTTGGGACTTGCCCTCGATTACAAGATTACGAAACGCACCGGAACGCAGTCCAATGTTGGCCAGAACACGGCGGCACTTGGCTCAACGCTGGTGTCATATAAATTTGACCGCGACCAAGAGCGCGAAGCCGATGCGCTCGGCGTCAGCTGGATGTACGCTGCGGGCTTCGATCCCAATGGCGCGACTCGCCTGTGGCAACGCCTCACCTCCAGGGCAATTAGCTTCCTTTCCGACCACCCTAGTTCATCCGAACGGCTCGAAAATATTCGGCAACAAATTGCCGCGTTCACTCCGCGCCAGCAACCTTACATTGCGGAAAATCCGGCACCGCAGGTTCCAGCAGTCACCCTAGCGACGAGCAGGACGCCAACAACCTTGTCTGAATTTAGAGAGAGCACTTCACAATCGGACGGCCCCGTCGTCTTAGGCCTTACGGCATTCAGGGAACGTCGATTTACTGACGCGTTTAATTTCGCCGCCCAGGCTGCGGAGAATGCAGATCCTCGCGGGCAACTTGGGCTTGGATTTCTTTACTTCAGCGGACTCGGCACTGCAAAAAATTATATCAAGGCTGCAGAATACTTCAAACTAGCAGCAGCACAAGAGAGCGCCAGCGCAAATACTTACCTTGGAATCATTTACGAAAATGGCTACGGAGTACGGAAGGATTTTTCCGAGGCCGCAACATATTACGGCAAAGCCAGCGATGCTGGCTTCCCGCCTGGAATGGCCCGACTCGCTGAACTAAAACTATTTGGCGCTGGAACACCGAAAGATGCTGTCGGCGCGGTCGCTCTCGCGCAACGAGCCATTGTAACAAACGACGTGATAGCGAATTTTGTCTTGGGAAGTGCCTACCTTGATGGCGTTGGTATCGTCCAGGATTTTGGTTTAGCAAAGAAATATCTCAATGCAGCCTCGCTGCTTGGTTTGACCTCTGCCGATAACAAGTTAGGGGAAATGTATGCGCTAGGGCGAGGGAGCTCGCAAGATTATCCAGAGGCCGCACGCCTCTTTAAGAAAGCAGCGCTTAAAGGCAATCCCTCCGCGAAAACGAATCTCGGCTTTCTCTATTTGCGTGGATTGGGAGTCCCGCGTGATTATGAAGAAGCAAAACGATTATTCGAAGAAGCATTCCGATCAGGACAAGTGATCGCGCCGTATGGTCTAGGATTAATATTTCGCGATGGATTGGGCGTTACCGCCGATAAAGCAAGAGCGCTCGCATATTTTGACTACTCGTCTAAAAATGGCTATCTGACCGCGACACGCCTTCACGATGAGCTAGCAAATAAACTTTCGGAATCAGATCTGGAGCGCTCAAAAAAAATATATCAAGAAATTGCCGCCCTAGCCGGCATATAAATAGCCACGTGCCGAATTGGGACTGCGCCGAAGGCGCCGTCCCAATATGCGCAATCGGCGGCGTTTCCATAGTTCGTTTGACAGCGGCCACATCGGCCAGAAATAGACCAGCCGTCTTTCCGCGCAATCAATCAAAAAGCCCTGCCTCGCAATAACGCACTCGCGCGATCACTCATTCCGTCCTGACCGTCAAAACCGGACCGCGATCCGCGGATTCGAACTCCGTGGCTCTGAGTTCATTCCTGTAAGAAATCAAACAGCGCTCAGTTGAGCCCCCACAACCTGAACTGCGTTGAACTACCTATCCTAAGAACTCTCACTAGGAAAAGGTGCCACATATGACTTCCGCCACAGCCGTGAAAGATGCCGAAGATAGGGCCTCGTTCGAACAATCAATGAAGGCTCTGGAGAGTCAAATAGGCAATATCGGCGTACATGTAACCGTCGACTCCACAACGCGTCTTGCCTATGCCCGCGAAATAAAGGCGATGGCAAAAAAACTGGAAAGTGATGCGCTGTTAGGAAAAATCAGTTGGACTGACGCCGCAAAGCAGGCGCAGGAAACCAGAAATTTAATCATGGAAGTCTTCCGCAGGCGAAGTACGCCAGTAGGCAGAGCTATGGCGGAAAAGCTCAAAATCAAAGGCTACTCGTTGAATGAATTGGTGGCTCGCCATACCATGCTGAATTTTGGAGAGAGTGCGATATTTAAAAATCTGCCCTCGTCAAAAAAAGATATCGTTTATGCATCGATAGTACGATCTGCCGGACAGTCCAACACAAAAGTTAGCGCGGTCATGTCCCGTCTTTCATATGCAGGGCGCGGCCTCATAGTTATTTCGGTCGCCATCTCGGCATACAATATCGCAACTTCGACGGACAAGCTCTCCGCCGCAGGGAAGGAGCTCGTTTCTGCCAGCGCGGGTGTTGGGGGCGGCATTGCAGGAGGAGCGCTGGCCGGCCTCGCATGCGGGCCCGGCGCTCCCATTTGCGTCACAGTGGGGGCATTTGTCGGCGGCACGCTAGCGGCTTTCGGCATCAGCTTTATTTGGTAGGATTTGCGTGAAACGACTTTCCACTTCCGAATTTTCGATTCGCTTGATCGGTTCGCCCTTCAGCGAGGGGATGCCACAGAGTGAGCTGGTCGTGGGCGGAAAGCCAACTGGCAAGGTTGTTGACGGCGCTGTGCTTGAGGCGGCCCTAAGGTGGGAAGATTTTCTACTCGTCCTAGTTACCGACAACATAATGCACGAGGAAACGCTTCGTATTTACCTGCTCGACACCAACTTCGAGGTGGTGGATTCCGCGTGGTTAGGATCAATGTATGCAACCGGAGTTTTTTCGCTCCTCGAGCTGCAACCGCCTAACAAAATTCGTTTTCTCTTTTTCGGCGGCACGGATTGGACCTTGGAGCTGTTGAATAAGCAAACCTTCGCGCTCCCATTTTCCGAACCTCGCGGCGTACACCGTCCGTTCAAATTTCATCGGCGCTTCAAGATAGACGGCAATCCTCAACCTGAATCACGCTGATGAGTGCGACCTGGCCGCTCTGATGAGATAGTTCCATGTGCAGACAAATTGATGACAATACCAGTCAATGCAATGTGTCCCATGCCCACATTCATCGAAACGAGGACGACTTCACCAGTATTTGCAACCGATAGGGACCGCCCCCGTGAGTAAGCAAGCCAACGCGCAAACATCTAATCGGCGCATCAGAGAACTGGAATCCAAGCCCATGGCAGCGAATCCCCCCTTTACCGCTGCCTGGGCCAGACGACCTCGCACGCAACTCAGGTGCTTTATTCTGATATCCACCGTGCTGTTTGCACTTCCGCTGGCGCTCGCCAATGCCAGCACGTGTTACGGCACCCCGGCGAACGGCCGTCTGCAAGACGGCGTGCAGCTCCCTGTGCAGGGCAAGAATTTTGTTCCCTACAGCAGTATCGGAGTCGCGCTGGGGCGGACCTACGTGCATCAAAGCGTCCGCGACATCGTGGTTGCCGCTTACGATGCTGTGTACCTGGCCGCACCAGACAAACGCTTCATGTACGGCGAAACAGGACTGGCCGCCGGCGGTCCATTTAAGCCGCATCACACTCACCAGTCCGGACTATCGGTCGATTTCATGGTGCCGGTCCTCGACGGCAATAACCAGCCCGCGTTGCTGCCGTCGACCGCGATGAATAAGTTTGGCTACGGGCTTGAATTTGACGCGAACGGCGTGCTGGGCAATCTGCATATCGACTTTGAAGCCATGGCCGAGCACCTACACCAGTTAGCCGACGCAGCAAAAAAACACCACGTGACGATTGCACGGGTGATCTTCCAAAAAGAACTCGCGACACGACTGTTCCAGACATCCCGTGGTCGCGATCTGCGCACCACCCTGCCCTTCATGAAAACCACGCCGTGGGTCAGGCACGATGAACACTATCACGTGGACTTCTCACTTCCGTGCCGCCCACTCGACGCCTACCGCAAGCCGTCGACCTAGATGACGCCCCCCGCTACGCGCGAAAATTCTGGCAAGGCAATCGTCATCAAATGGGGCACTACTTTCACACATTTTAATTAAAGCCAGAACGGAAATCTCATCAGCGGGGATTGGTGGAAGCAGCTGGCGCCCTCGCAAGCTTGGCATGTGGTCCTGGCACATCGGCATGGGTGACAAGCCATCGCACTTCCCCTCGCTTTTCAGGTCCAATCTAGGTATAACTCACATTGTCGCTTCGACATCAATCCGCAGCACCTGTCCATCAAAGGAGAAACGAAATGCGTCACATCATGCTCACCTCTTTAAAAGTGCTGTGCGGCGGCTGTATCGCGCTGGCAATGGCAAGTTCGTCGGCCCAGACCGGTACCGGCAAGGAAGCCATCGCAACCAAGGGGGCGCCAGACGCAATCGGCCCTTACTCCCAGGCGATCAAGCTCGGCCAAACGATGTACTTGGCCGGCCAGCTGGCCATCGATCCCAAGACCAATCAATTGATACCTGGCGCAATTGAAGAACAGGCCAAACAAGTCCTGGATAATTTGAAAGCCGTGCTGGCGGCGGGCGGCATGACCCTGGATGACGTGGTCGCGACCACCGTGTATGTAAAAGATCTAAACGATTTCGCCAAATTGAACGCCGTCTACGCGACCTACTTCAAGGACAAGCCGCCGGCACGCGCCACGGTACAGGTGGCGCGCCTGCCCAAGGACGCGCTAGTGGAAATTTCGGCAATTGCGGCGAAATAGACCGATGATTCCAGGCCGCCTCAAGAGCCAGCCACTTCTACGCCTGATATGGCGGGCTTGAGGCGCGGGTGCAGGAACGCCTGCCTGATGCTGCCCAACAGCGCCTCGTGGTCCCACGGCTTGGTGTAGAAGCGGTCCACTGCGCCCCGGTTGACGGCCGCCATCATGTCCTCCAGATTGGTCTCGCCGGACAGGACTATCCGGAAGGTGTCCTGATACATGGCTTTCACCTTGTCCAGGAACTCCGTGCCCGCCATCTCCGGCATGCTCTGGTCGCACAGGATGACATGAATTTCATGCTGAGCCAGCAGCTCGAACGCCTGCGCCGCCGATTGCGCCAGCAGCACACTATATTGCTCGCCGCCCAGTTCGGTTGCCAGCAGTTCGCGCATAAACGGGTCGTCGTCCACGATCAGCAAGGTCTGCCGCGCCATCAGCGGCCTCACCAGCGGATCCAGCGTTTTGCGCAGCATCATCAGCTGGGTGACCTGCGCGGCCGGCAAGGGGCGGCTGATCAGGTAGCCCTGGATCTGGTCGCACTGGTGGCGCAGCAGATAGGCTTGCTGGGCCGGCGTCTCGACGCCTTCGGCGATCACCAGCAGGTTCAGGCTGTGCGCCATCGTGATGATGGCCAGCACGATGGCGGCATCGTCGGGACTGCTGGTCACGTCGCGGATGAAGGCGATGTCGATCTTCAGTTTGTCGATCGGGAAACGACGCAGATAGGCCAGGCTGGAGTAGCCGGTGCCGAAGTCGTCGATCGACACCTTGACGCCACGCTCGCGCAGGTTGCGCAGGCAGACGATGGTACGCTTGGTGTTCATCATGAGCGACGTTTCGGTCAGCTCCAGTTCCAGTAGCCCGGCAGGCAAATCGTTGTCGGCCAGGGCGCGGGCGACATCGGCTTCCAGATCGCCTTCGACGAACTGGCGCACGGCCACGTTGACCGAGACCTGGACCGGCCCGACCTCGCCCAAGCTCCACTGCTTGATCTGGCGGCAGGCCGTCGCGATGACCCAGCTGCCGACCCGAACGATCAGGCCGCTCTCCTCCAGCACCGGGATGAACAGCGCCGGCGCCACCAGTCCATGACCGGGCCTGGCCCAGCGCAGCAACGCTTCCAGCCCGACCACCGCGCCGGTGGTCAGCGATACCTTGGGCTGGTAGTGCAGCTCGAATTCCTCGCGCTCGATGGCCTTGCGCAGCGCGCTCTCCAGGTCCTGGCGTTGCAGGACGTCGACATTCATTTGCGCGGTGAAGAAACGGTAGGTGTTGCGGCCGGCGTGCTTGGCCTGGTACATGGCGGTGTCGGCATACCTGATCAAGGCGTCGGGATCGTCGCCGTCGTCCGGGTGGATCGTGATGCCTATGCTGGCCGTCATGATCACTTCATAGCCCTGCAAGTTGAACGGCGGATGCAGCGCGTCGCGGATCTTGGTGGCGACCTGGGCCGCGCCCTGGTGGCCTTGCTCCATCACCAGTATCAATCCGAACTCGTCGCCGCCCAGCCGTCCGATGGTGTCGCGCATGCGCACGCAGGTCATCAGGCGATTGCTGAACTGGATCAGCAGTTCGTCGCCGATGGCATGGCCCAGGGTGTCGTTGACGTTCTTGAAGTGGTCGAGGTCGATGAACATCACCGCCACCTTCCAGCCTTGCTGGCTGGCCAGGGCGATGGTCTTGCGCAGCGTCTCGTAGAAAAAAGTGCGGTTCGGCAGGCCGCTCAAGGCGTCGTGGTTGGCCTGGTGCTGCAGCCGCTGCTGCGCCTGCTTGCGTTCGGTGATGTCGCGCACCACGCTGACGATGATCCAGTCGTTCCCGGACAACATGGCCTGGCGGCTCACCTCCACCTGGATCAGCGTACCGTCTTTGCAATGCAGCGCCGTTTCGCTCAATGTCGTGCTGGCCTGCCCGGCGATCACGGTATCGTACACCTGTGTCAGTTCTTGGCGCGTGACCGCGCCCAGCGCTACCGGCCCCAGCGCCAGCATTTCCTCGCGGGTGTAGCCGAGCATTCTGCAACTGGTGGCGTTCACCTCGACGAAACGCAGCGAGTCGCGACTCACCAGCATGATGGCGTCGGCGGTGGCGTCCATCGCGGTGCGGAAGCGCTGCAGATCGGCCGTGCGCGCCGCCACCTGCTGCTCCAGCACAAAGCTGTGCTGCTGCAGGTCGCCAAAAGTCTTCAGGCGCAACAGGTTGCGCACCCGCAGCCACAATTCGGTGCGATCGACCGGCTTGGTCAGGAATTCCTCCGCGCCAGCCTCCAGCCCGGCAAGCCGGGCGCCACGCTCGCCGTGCGCGGTGACCATGATGATGGGAATGTTGGCGGTGGCCGGATTGGCCTTCAGGATGCTGGCGACTTGATAGCCATCGATGCCGGGCATCATAATGTCGAGCAGGATCAAGTCTGGCGCCGAATGGGCCACCGCATTGAGCGCTTCCTCACCGCTGGCGGCGCTTTCGGTCTGGTAGCCTTCGGGACGCAGCAGCACCGCCAGCAGGCGGCGGTTTTGCGCTTCGTCGTCGACGATCAGGATGGTGGGGGCAGCGGGGTTCATGCCTTGCTCCCCAGCGGCAGCAAGGCGTCGATCATCGCATACAGCTGGCGATAGCCCAAGGGCTTGGCGATATAGGCGTCGCACCCTGCCTGCCGGCTTTTCTCCTGGTCTTCCTTCATCGCCATCGCCGTCAAAGCGATCACCGGGATGCCCGCCGTCACCAGGTCGCGCTTCAGGATGGCGGTGGCGGCCAGGCCATCCATGCCGGGCAGCTGGATATCCATCAGTATCAGGTCGGGCAACTCGTTGCGGGCGACCATCAGCCCCGCTTCGGCGTCGACCGCGCACAACACGCTGTGGTGCGCATTGCGCAGCAATAACGACGCCAGTTTCATATTTGCCGCGTTGTCTTCGATCACCAATATCCTGGCCATGGGGAACCTCGCTTCATGCCGGATCGGCGAAGTGAGGCGCCGCGCGCAGCGGCAACCAGACCGCGAAGCGCGACCCCTTGCGCTCCGCGCTGGCCACCGCCACCGCCCCGCCCTGCAACTCAGCCAACTGCTTGACCATGGCCAGGCCAAGTCCGGTGCCTTCGAATTTACGCGCCAGGCTGCTGTCGATCTGGCTGAAGGCCTGGAACAGCCGTCCCATATTGTCTGGCGAGATGCCGATGCCATGGTCGCTGACGCAGATTTCAACGAAGTCGCTGTATTCATTGTCAGCCAGCGGGAAGCGGTGCATGGGCCAATCGCCTTCCAGCGTTCCGACCGCGTCGCGCTGCACGCGGCGCGCGCGCAGCTGCACCGGCCCGCCGCTGGCGCTGAATTTGACGGCGTTGCTCAGCAGGTTGTAGACGATCTGCTTGGTCTTGCGCACATCAAGCTGCACGATACCCAGCTCTTCGCCCATGTCGCCCATGTCGAGTTCAAGCCCGATATGCTGGGCCGCCGCTTTTTCCCGGACGATGGTCAGGCTGTTCTGCAGCAGGCTGCGCAAGTCGACCGCCTCCAGCTCCAGCGCCATCATGCCGGCTTCGACTTTGGAGAGGTCGAGGATGTCGTTGATCAGCGATAGCAGGTGCTGGCCGCTGGTGAAGATATCGTCGATGGATTCGTGCTGCAGCGCCGTGGTCTCGCCCATCAGGCCGTCCTTGAGCGCTTCGGAAAAACCGATGATGGCATTGAGCGGGGTACGCAGTTCGTGCGACATCGTGGCCAGGAATTCCGACTTCATGCGGCTGGCGTGCTCCAGCTCGATATTCTTATCCTCCAGCGCCCGCTCGAAGCGTTTGCGGGTCGTGTTGTCGGTCCCGATCAGCAGGTAGCCGATGATGTCGTCATGCGCATTGCGCAGCGCCGTCACCGAGACGATGGCCGGAAAGCGGCTGCCGTCCTGGCGAATATACGTGAGCTCGTAAATATCTTCGATGCCGCGCGAAGCCTTGAACACCAGCGCATCGAAGCCCGGGGCGATCGGCGTGTCCAGTTCTTCGCTCAGCGTGGCGGCGCGCGCGATCAGTTCCAGCGGGTCGGAAATATCGGCTGGCGTGATGCGGTTCAGAACATCCAGCGCCTTATAGCCCAGCATGCGCTCGGCGCCGACGTTGAAAATCTGGATCACGCCCCGTTCATCGGTGGCGATGCTGGAGAAATATGCGCTATTGAAGATCGCATCCTGCAAGGCGCCGGTCTTGAGCAGGCTGGCCTGCCGTGTGTATTCCGTATGGCCGGCCAAAAGCTCGAGGCGGTCGTAACCACCTTTGCCAAATCCTGTCGTATGCATGAACGCCTTCCAGGGCACTGCAACTCAGCATGGGTGTAGCGGCTTACATGACTGCCGAGCGGGCTCGCAGATTGGCGCCGAACAGCGCTGGATAACGAACAGGCCGGTGGCAAGGAGGAGAGAGAAACTGAATATAACAGGATTCGGCCGCGCCGACGCACTACAACGTAACGTGCAAGCGCGACAATTCCTCATTCCCGCGCAAGCAACAACCAGGATAACTTCCTGATGCACTTTGACAACACTTAATTGTTAAAGCGCAAAGCGCCGTGTATTGTGGAGTTTCCGCTGCCGTTCGACTTTCGAGATGAAACCCTTCCTTACCCTGCGCCCCCGCATGACAGACCGCCGCCCAGCCTGGCTGGTCGCCCTGGCCCTGACAGCCTGGCATCCAGCGTCGTTTTCCGCAACCCAGCCCGAGGACGAAGACCTGGCCCTGTACGGCATGGACCGCTCCGCCATCAGCCTGGCCACCGGATCGGCCCAGCCGCTGCGCCGCGCCCCGGCCGTCGCCTCGGTGGTCACGGCCGAGGATATCGCCGCCATGGGCGCAAGCGACCTGGACCACGTGCTGGAAGCGGTGGCCGGCATCCACGTCACGCGCGTGCCGACCATGTATGCGCCCAACTACTTCATCCGCGGCATCGGCGCGGGCGGCGTCACCAATCCCCAGGTGCTGTTCCTGCTCAACGGCCTGCGCATGAACACCGACTTCAACGGCGACAAGGGCAATATGTGGGCCAGCATGCCGCTGACCAATGTGGCGCGCATCGAAATCATCCGCGGACCCGGCTCGGCCTTGTATGGCGCCGATGCGTTTGCCGGCGTCATCAACATCATCACCAAGACGGCCGAACAGATGCCGGGCCTGCGCGTGGGTGCGCGGATCGGCTCGTTCGACGCCCGCGACGCCTGGCTGGAATACGGCCACAAGCAAGACCAACTGTCCATCGCGGCTTTTCTGCAAGTGGGCCGTACCGACGGCGCCGGCACCCTGGTCGAAGCCGATGCGCAAACCCTGAACGACCGCCGCTTCGGCACCCACGTCAGCAAGGCCCCCGGCCCGATGAACACCGGCTATGACGCCTACGACGGCAGTCTCGACCTGTCCTGGCAGCGCTGGCGCTGGCGCACCAACCTGAAGTGGCGCAGCAATGTCGGCACCGGCCTCGGTGTCAATTCGGCGCTCGATCCCGACCACCACGCGCGCAGCGGCTATGCTACCAGCGAGCTGTCGTGGACCGCGCCCGACTTTGCCAACGACTGGAGCGTGGGCGGATCGCTGAGCTATATGTTTTACACCGAACAGACGCCCGACGGCCTGGGGCTGTTTCCGGCGGGCGCGCGCATCGGCGCCAACCTGTTCCCGGACGGCCTGCTCGGCGGCCCCGGCCGCTGGGAGCGCAATCTGCGCAGCTCGGCCTTTGCCACCTACAGCGGCATGAACCGTCATGCACTGCGCCTGGGCGCCGGCCACGACGACCTCTACCTGTACCAGGTCGAGACCCTGAAGAACTTCCTGATCAGTCCGGCAGGGATACCGGTACCGACCGGCCCTGTGATCGACTACGGCCTGATCCAGCCGCACATCCGGCCCCAGCGCCGCAAGATCAACTATGTCTACGTCCAGGACGAGTGGCAGTTCGCCCGCGACTGGGCGCTGACGGCCGGCGTGCGGCATGACGACTATTCCGACTTCGGCGGCACCACCAATCCGCGCCTGGCGCTGGTGTGGGACGCCGACCTCAACGTCACGGTCAAGCTGCTGCATGGGCGCGCCTTCCGTTCGCCCAGTTTCAACGAACAGACCGGCATCAATCCGGTCAACATGGGCAACCCGCAGGTGCGGCCCGAGAGCATCGCCACCACCGAGGCCGCGCTGGCATGGCAGGCGCGCGCCGACCTGTCCGTCAACCTCAGCCTGTTCCGCTATACGCTGAAGGACCTGATCCGCTCAGTGGCGAACCCGGCGCCGGCGCCGGGCGCGACCTACCAGAACAGCGGCGGAACGGAAGGCAACGGCGGCGAAGTCGAAATGACTTGGGAGCTGAACCAGAACCTGCGCTGGCTGGCGAACTACGCGCGCCAGAACGCGCGCGATGCGGCCACCGGCAACGATCCGGGCTATGCGCCGCGCCACCATGCTTATGCCCGCCTGGACTGGACCATCAGCCCAGGCTGGCAATTCAGTCCGCAGCTGAACTGGGTCGCCGGCCGGCGCCGCGCGGCCGGCGACGCGCGCGCCCCGATTGCCGACTACCGCACCATGGACGCCGCCCTCACCCACCCGCTGCCGCACGGCTGGACCGTCTCCGCCACCGCGCGCAACCTGTTCAACGCCGACGCGCGCGAACCCAGCCTGGCGCCGGGGCTGGCGCTGCCCTTCGATATCCCGGTATCGCCGCGCGCGCTGGCGCTGCAGCTAAGCGTCAAGCTTTAACTGTTTTTTCAAAAACGCGTAGATGCGCGGATCATGCGAGTAAGCCACGTTAAAGCGCAGGCAATGGCCGGCGCCGTTGCTGACGCTGAACACATTGCCCGGCGCGTACAGTATGCCGGACGCCAGTCCCGCGCTAGCGATCGCCGACGCATCCATGTCCGGCCCGCCCCGCACCCATAGAAACGGCCCGCCCGCCGGTTCGGCCCACGGCTCCAGGCCGCAGTCGCGCAGCCGCTTGCGCACCGACACCGCGGCCTTGCGCAAGCGCTGCCGGATCGCTTCGGTGTGCTTGCGGTAGCTGCCGTCGAGCAGCAGCTTGCAAATGAGCTGGGCCGACAGTTCGTTGTTGCCAAAAGTGGTGGCCAGCTTCAAGTCCAGCACCGCCTCTATCCACTCCGCCTTGGCGACCAGAAAACCGCAGCGCGTCGCGCCCGACAAGGTCTTGGAAAAGCTGCCGATGTAGATCACGCGTTGCAGCTGGTCCAGCGCGGCGAGCCGCACCGCGGGGCGCTCTTCCAGGTCGGCAAAGGTGTCGTCCTCGATGATGTCGAAGCCATGCTGCCGGCTGAGCAGCAATATCTGGTGCACCACCGCGGCGGCAAAGGAAATGCCGGTCGGATTTTGCAGCACCGCGTTGGTGATGTAGAGCCGGGGCCTATGCCGGGCCAGTTCCAGTTCAAACTGCTGCATGTCCGGCCCGCTTGGCGTGAGCGGAATGCCGACCACCTTGACCCGGTGCGCGCGCAGGCTGGCCTGGAAATTGAAATAACAGGGGTCGTCAACGAAGACCGTGTCGCCCGCCTGCACCAGCAGGCGGATGGCGAGGTCGAGCGCCTGGCTGCCGCTGTCGGTCAACACGATCCCCTCCACCGGCGCCTCGATGCCGCGCCCGCCCAGATGGCGCTGCAACTGCTGGCGCAGCGCGCGGTAGCCAGCCGGTTCGCCGTAGGAGGTCAGCGCGTCGCCCGGTTCCCGCCGCAGCGTGCCCAGCACGCGCCGTATGCCTTCATCGTTCAGGTAGTCGGGCGGCAGCCAGCCGCAGCCGGGACGCAGGGCGTGGCTCGGCAGCTGCAAGGCGTTGCGCAGCATCCAGAATTCATCGACCTTGCGCTGGGGCGTGCTGGGCGCGCGGCCGATCTCCAGCAACCGCCTCGGCGTGGAGACGAAGAAGCCGGACTTGGCCCGCGACACCGCCAGCCCCTGCGCCACCAGCCGGTCATAGGCTTCCACCACGGTCGACTTGGCGACCTGGCTGTCCAGCGCGAAGCTTCGGATCGACGGCAGCCTGGCTCCCGGCGCGAGCTCGCGCGCCGCGATCGCCGCGGCAAAATAGTCGACCACCTGCGCCACCACGCTGTGGCCGGAAACGGCGGATCGGTGGAATCGGTGCATCTGTCATGCTCCTTGTACCAGTACAGTATCGAGTATTGTACCCAATCTGTACCTTATGCGAGCGACGGACGACATCCTAGAATCGACGGCATCTGAACTCTTGGAGTAGGCTGTGCGTACGGAATATCTGAAGGGCATGGCGCTGTGCCTGACCGCCGCGCTGGCGTGGGGCGTATCGTTCCCGGTGATGGGGCAGGCCCTGCTGCGCATGGACCCGTTTAACTTCACGGCGTTGCGCTACGGCGCGGCGGCCGCCATCATGCTGGCGATTTTGTTCTACAAGGAAGGCGGCGCGGCGCTCAAGCTGCGCGGCGAGCGCTATGTGCTGGCCTGGGCGCTGGGTTCCTGCGGCTTTTGCGGCTACGGCTTCTTCATCTTTCACGGCCAGCAGCTGGCCGGACAGTCCGGCGCCCTGTCCGCGTCGGCGATGATCGCGACCACGCCGATGCTGACGCTGGTGCTGAACTGGGCGATCCGCGGCAAGCGTCCATCCGCGGTGGCGTTCGGCTGTATCGGGCTGTCGTTCTACGGTGTGTTGCTGGTGGTGTCCGGCGGCGCGCCGGGCAGCTTGCTGCAGCAGGGCGTCGCCAGCGACTCGGCGGCTTTTCTGCTGCCGGGCGCGGCGTCGTGGGCGCTCTACACGCTGGGCGCATCGTTTTTTCCCGGCTGGAGCGGCTATCGCTATTCGGCGATCACCACCGGCCTGGGCCTGACCACCATCCTGCTGGCCGATTTTTCCCTGCAAGCGCTGGGCTACATCCCCCGCCCCGCCATCACGGCGCTGCCCGCCCTGCTGCCCTACCTGGCCTACATGGTGCTGGTCGCCGGCGTGTTGGCGGTGCTCTGCTGGAACCTGGGCAACAAGATCATCACGCCCACCAATGGCGTGCTGTTCCTTGACGTGGTGCCGCTGACCGCCTTCGCGGTGGAAGCGCTGGCCGGCACGCCGATCGCGGCCGGCCAGCTGCTGGGAGCGGCGTGCACCGGCGCGGCGCTGGTGCTGAACAATCTGTACCAACGCCGGCCGCTAGTGGACTGTAACGGTTAAATTGGGAGCGAAGGACGCTCAGGCGGCGCGCAGGGCAAGGCGCAAAGCGCAGCAATAGCGAGCTATTGCGAGCATTTGCAACGCCGCCATGCGCGTTGCCTGCGCGGCAGGCGCTACCGATTTAAACGTTACAGTTCACTAGTTGTGTCGCCTAGCCTGCCGAGTTCGCGCCCAGGGTGATGTGGACGGTGAGTTCCCGCGCCGTGTTCGGGAAATACTTGTTGACGCCGAAATCGGCGCGGTTCAGCTTGACCATGGCTTCGAAGCCGGCTACGGTCTCCTTGCCCATCGGGTCGCGCTTGATCTTGTTGATCTTGCCGTCGAGGACCACGGCCTTGGTCACGCCGTGGACCGACAGGTTGCCGCTGATTTTGAGGCTATCCATCGGTCCCTTGACGATCTTGGTGCTCTGGAACGTGATGTCGGGGAAGGCGGCGGCGTCGAGAAATTCCGCGCTCACCAGTTGCCGGTCAAGGGCGGCGACGGCGGTGTGGATGCCGTCCACCGCCAGCTTCAGCGTGACCGAGGACTTGCTGAGGTCCTCATCCAGCAGCAGCTTGCCTTCAATTTTCTCGAAACGGGCCACCGGGTTGGTATAACCATGATGGTCCCAGCTAAAGACCACGGCGCTGTGGTCGGGGTCGATCGTCAGCGTCTCGGCGCTGAAAGCCGGCAGGGTGAACAGCGAGAACAGCGGCAGCAACAGGTATTTCATCGGGTACTCCTTCATGTGTGGGGAGCCACCACAATGCAGGCGGCCGGGCCAAAAGTCCTGAAATTGGCCTGAAATCGGCCTGAAATCGTTCTGAAATTCCCTGAAGAGCCGCCGCTGGCGGTCGCGCTATAATCCAAGCCTGTCAAAAACACAAAAATATCGGAGCACAATGGAAACTTCAGCGGCTGCCAAGCTACGCGTCGGCGACTGGTGCGTCGATCCCGCCTTGGGCGAGATCGGCCGGGACGGCGCAACCACGCGGCTCGATCAGCGCACCATGCGCCTGCTGCTTTGCCTGGCCGGTCGTCCCGGCGAGCTCGTCAGCGCCGACGAGCTGCTGAGCCAGGTTTGGCCGGGCGTCATCGTCACCCCGGATTCGGTGTACCAGGCGATTGCGTCGCTGCGCCGGGTGCTGGGCGACGATCCCAAGCAACCCGGCTACATCGTCACCGTGCCGCGCCAGGGCTACCGCCTGGTGGCCGCAGTGGGCCCGTGGAGCGAACCGGCAGCCATCCCGGCCCCGCCCCGCCCTGCGCCGCCGTCCAATGCCTCGCGCAGCCGGCTGGTTTTCCTGCTGACGGCGTGCATCCCCATCGTGGTCGGCATCGTTTTCTGGCTGCACAACACGCTGGCGAACGAACCGCGCCCGGCGCCTCAAGCGGCGCTGGCGCAGAAATCCATCGCCGTGCTGCCGTTTGCGGACCTGACCGAAGGCATGGGCAACGAAACCTTTGCCGACGGCATGACCGAAGAACTGATCGGCAGGTTCAGCAAGATACCCGGCATGAAAGTGCCAGCGCCCAGCGCCACGTTTTATTACAAGGACAAGCAGATGGCGGTGGCCGACGTCGCCAGCAAGCTAGGCGTGGTCTACATCCTGGATGGCAGCGTGCGCAAATCCGGCAACACCATGCGGGTCGCGGCGCGCTTGATGAAGGCCGACAACGGCTTCATCATCTGGTCGGAAACCTATGACAAGCCGGTCGACGACCTGTTGATGGTGCAGGACGACATCGCCGACGCCGTCACCAAAGCGCTGAAGACGACGCTGAACTAGGCGGCCAGCGGACGCAGGCCGATCTTGCCGGTAGCGAACTGGACTGCGCGGCCCAGCGGCGCCTCCACCCAGCGGAAGAACGCGGCGCCAGCAGCCAGGCTGCCGGCCCAGGCCAGCAGCATGCCCAAGCCCTGCCATGCCGGGCCGGCCGGCACAAAACGGCTGAACGCCGCGTTGACCATCAGGCAGACCGGGAAGTGGATCAGGAACACCGAATACGATATCCGCCCCAGGCCGTTGACGACGGCCCAGGCGCGGCCGGTCGCCACCGTTTCGGCGCGGCCAAACAGATACAGCAGGCAAGCGACCACCAGCGCCAGCGCGATGCGGCTGCGGAAGTCCAGGAACAAGGCGGCCGACGCCGGCACCAAGGCCATGGCCAGCAGCAGCGCCACGACGCCCGGCGCGCGGCAGCGATCGCTGGCCCACCAAGCCAGCATGCCCAGGCCATAACTGCCGAAGAAATACGGCGCCCAGTTATCCCAGTCGGCATCGAGGTTGAAATACAGCAGCGACAGCGTCACGCCCAAGGCGGTCAGGGCCGGCATCAGCCACAGCATCCGGCGACGGCCGGTGGCGCGGCCGGCCAGCCACAGCGCCAGGGCCGTGACTGCATACAATTGGAAATCGATGGCGACATACCAGGCGCCGGCCGACAAGGATGGGTAGCCAAGCACGCCATGCAGCAGCAGCGCGTGGGCGCTCAGCTGGCTCAGGGTGGCCGGCGCGGAGACCGAACTATGCGTCATCCAGTTACCGGCCCAGGCCGAAGCGACGGCGGCCAGCAGGGTGGCCGCCAGGAACGGCGGCGCCAGTTTGGTGTAGCGGTGCCAGATCGCCCCCAGGGGATCGGACAGGCCGGACTGGCCGGCGGGCGACAGCGATTTCGCCACCAGGAAGCCGCTGATCACGAGGAATACTTGCACGGCAATGCGCGCACTGCCGCTCAGCCAATCTATCAATGCCGGCAACAGCGGCCGGACGTGATCGGACATCGGCCCATAAAATGCCAAATGATGCAAAACGATCAACTGCGCTGCACCAGCTTTCAACAGATTAATCAAACCAAACTGCGGCTGGACCGCTACTTCCGCGCCAGCCCCTCCCCTTGCTGCATTCATCTCCATCCCTAAACATTCAGCGTATGCCGACCGGCCGCCATGATAGCCGAGGTTGGCGGCTTGATGGCGCCAGCTTGGTGGGAATGTGCGTATTTCTTTAAAGCATCACCGCTTCCGCATGGCTTGCAAGGTCCCATACATCAGCGTCCGCCACAGCCACTCCAGCGGACCAAAGCGGTAGTGGCGCAGCCACCAGGCGCTCAAGGCCATCTGCGCCACATACACGCCGATACCGAGCAGTAACACTGGCGCGGCGCCGAGCTTGCCGAACTGCCCCAGCCCGTAGCCGAAGAAGATGCCTCCAAAAATCAGGGACTGGGCGATATAGTTGGTGAAGGCCATCCGGCCCAGCGGCGCGAAGCTGCGCAACAAGCCGCGCTGTGTCAGCAGGATCACCGTCGCGGCATAGCCGGCGGCCAGCAGCGACTGGCCGACGCCGGTGGCCACATCCAGGACGCATAATGCAGTGCCCGCCGCCACGCCGATCACCGCGACACCGGTCCACAGGCGCTGGTGCTCGCCCGGCCGTTGCATGACGCCGGTCCGCCACGCGAGGGCGCCCAGCAGGAACAAGGCCAGCGTCCTCGGGATGACGTAGAGGTGCAAGGGCAGCAGATGCGGCAGTTCGCTCATGCTGAAGCGGCAGATCTCGGCATAGCTGCCGGAGGCGTAGACCTGGTTGGCCAGCGCGACGTGCTGCTGAAACCACGCCGGCTCCGGCCACGGTATGCCGACCGGCACCACGCCGATGAACAGGTAGAGCGCGAACATGCCTGCCGCCGCCACCGCCAGCGCCCAGGCCGGCGCCGCAAGCAAGGGCAGCACCAGCAGGCCGCCGAGCGCATATTCGGTCAGGATGTCGCCGTTCCAGACCAGCAGCAGGTGCACCAGGCCGAACACCAGCAGCACGCCCAGCCGCCGCGCCAGCCAGTAGAACGGCCGCCCGGTCCGGGACAAGCGCTCGAACTGCACCGCCAGCCCAAGGCCGAACAGGAAGGAAAACACGGCGAAGGCCTTCATCTCGAAGCCGACGCGGACCAGTCCTTCAACTAAGGTATCCAGCATGCCCAGGCCCGGATCGGGCGGCAGGAACTGCTGGAAAATCGACACCCGGAATTCCGACACCAGGTTCACCGACAACACGCCCAACAACGCCACCCCGCGCAAGATGTCGATCGCATCAATGCGCTCACCCAAGCCGCCGGCGGCCGCAGCCACAGTGCTCTTCACGACGTCCGCTGCCTAGCGATACACGAGGTAGAACTTCAGACCGCTGGAGTTTTGTCCCGCCCCGCCCGTTTGCACAAGCGCTACGTGATTACCTGCCGCACTATGGAATATATTGCGGGCATAACTCTGCTGCCCGTCCAGCACCGGCAAGGCCAGGTCGCCGGCATACAACATCAATTCGCCCGTGTAGCGCTTGTAGCTGGACGAATAGCTGGCGCTGTAGTCGGGATAGCCACCCGGCGTAGCCGACAGCGCCAAGGTTTCCAGTTCCGGCGACTGGCTCAGTGAGACCAGGGCACCGCTCAGGTTTAATGTACCCGAATAACGCAAGGTGTCGGCGCGGAAGTAATTGCCGGCAGAAGTGAAGACCAGGTCCTGCCGGTTCGACAGGAACAGCGGACTGTAGATCGGGTAATCGCCATGGTACGGCGAGTCGCCTAGTCCAAGCACCTTGTTCGTCGTGGCGTCCACGGTGAAGTAAGAGATATCGGACGGCGACAGTCCGGCCGCCACCGCAAAGCCCTTATGGTTGGTTTCCGAATACACGCCGCGCATCGTACCGTAGAAGAAGCCGCCCGAGCCCTGCCAATCCTGCGGCAACACTTCTCCGGTGCGCGCGTTGACAACCGTCACTGACGGCGTCACCCACTGCCCGCCGGTCTGCCCCACCAGAAAGGCGAAGCCTGCATTGGTCAGGAACACTTCGGTGTGTGAGCCGCCCGTGGCAGTGGTATGCAGCACGGTGGCGGTGCTCAGATCAATCAGCGTCAACAAGCCTTCATGCAACACGCCCGCCAGTTTGCCATCGGCGCTCAATGCCAGGCTCTTGTACGGCGCTGGGGTCAGCACCGTGGCGATCACGCCGCTGAACGGATCGACGATGCGCAACGCATTCGGCGCATCCGACGCCAGCACCGCCTTGTCGATCGCCTTGCTGTAGGCTGCGGCCAGCGGCGTGAACGGCAACTTCACCGCCCCCGTGACCTGCGTCAGCACCTTCATCACCACACGGGTGCTAAGCGAGGACTTACCGTCACTGAGCTTGAGCATGGCCACATAAGTGCCTGCGAGGTCAGGCGTCAGCGACATATCGGAGCTATCCGACTGGGCAATCGTTGCGGCCGAATCGGCCGGTTTGCTGTCCAACGTCCAGGCATAGGTCAGCTTGTCGCCGTCGAGATCGTAACTCGATGCGGCGGACGCCGTGAATTTGGCGCCGGCCAAGATCGTCGCGGCGGTCTTGTCGATGACCGCCACCGGCAGCCGATTGTTGACCTGGACCGTCAGGTCCTGCTCGGTATACAGGCCGGCTGGATCGGCAACGCGCAGCCGCACCACATAGGCACCCATGCGGTCCGGTACAAACTTGACGGTGGCGACATTGCCGGCCTGCAGCGAAAGCGCACTGTCGACGGGTTTGCTTTGCAAATTCCAGGTATAGGTCAGCGCGCTGCCCTCGGGATCGCTGCTGCCAAGCGCGCTAAGTGCGACTTCGGTATTCAGCGTCGGCGTACCCGCGTCCGCCGCCAACGCCAGCACCGCGCGCGGCGCGACATTGACTGGTGGCGGTGCAGGTGCCGGCGCGGGCGGCGGCGCGGACGGCGACGAACCGCCACCACCACCACAGCCGGCCACCGCCAGCAATCCAAGCACCAGCGTGTGCACGCCCAAACGTTTAATTTTATCCAAATGTACAATATTCATTATTTATTAATCGAATTTTTATTGCACAAATAGTATCAACTAGTTTGCTAAAAGGCAAGTTTTAACCGTACTGCTGCTTCACCGGCGGAACTTCTTCGGCTGGCGTTTGCGCAGCGCGGAGTTCTGGTCCTGCAGCAGCGCGTCCACACGCTCGGAGGCCTGGCGCGACAGCAACTGCGCCCGCTCGGTATCGGGGAAGTATTCCGGCTGCCGGTAGGCCAGCCACGCGTAGGCCGAATACAGGCGGCAGGCGTCCTCCACCTCTTGCAAGGACAGGTAGTGCAGCGGCGCCTGCTCCGCCTTGATCGGCGTGATCTTCTTGGCGGCCAGCGCGGTCGCCCAGTGCTCCCATGCGCGCTGCAGGGACGGCACCTTGGACGAGATCGGCACCAGCGACAGCGCGAACTTCTCCGCCACCGTCAGCTCCAGCGTATCGAGCCAGGCCGCGCGCTCGAACTGGTCCTCGGTGATGCGCGGGTAGAAGAAACCGTCCGGCACATCGATGTTGTGCACGAAGCGCTTCAACAACTTGGCCAGCGCGTGCTCGTTGGTCACCGACGAAATCCGGTGCAGATGCTCCAGCGTCGGCGCCACGGCGAAGCCGGTGGTCTTCAGCGGCATCGGCTTTTCCCTCAGCAGCGAGCGGATCACATTGTGGGTCTCGTTGTCGTAGCCGGCCACCAGGCCTTCCTCGTGCACGCCGAAGCGCCCTGCCCGGCCGGCGATCTGGCGCGCCAGCGCGGCCGGGATCTCTTCCTCTTCATAGCCGTTGTACTTGACCGAGGTGGTCAGCACGATGCGCGCGATCGGCATGTTCAAGCCCATGGCGATCGCATCCGTGCCCACCACCACGTCGGCCAGGCCGTCGCGGAAGCGCTGCGCCTGCGCCCGCCGCACCTCCGGCGACAGATTGCCGTAGACGGTGGCCACCGACAGGCCCAGCTCGGTCACCATGTCGCGCCACATCAGCACCTCGCGGCGCGAGAAGCAGATCACGGCGTCGCCACGCCGCAGATTGCTCAGCTTGCGCACGGCGCTCGGCTCCACCGACAGCGGGCCTTTGCGCTTGAGCACGTGCACTTCCAGCTCGCACTCCAGGCGCTCCGCCAGCACCTCGATGGCGCGCCGCGCTTCCGGCGCGCCCACCAGGTAGACCACCTGCGCCGGCGCGCCGCAGACGGCGGCGGTCCAGGCCGAGCCGCGGTCGCGGTCGGCCAGCATCTGGATTTCATCGATCACGGCCACATCGACCGGGGTGCGCGTGTCGAGCATCTCGACCGTGCTGGCCACGTGGGTGGCGCCGGCCACCAGGCGCCGCTCTTCGCCCGTCACCAGGCTGACCGCCAGCGGCTTGCCGTGCGCTTCCATGGCTTGCAGGCGCTCGTAGTTTTCCAGCGCCAGCAGGCGCAAGGGCGCCAGGTAGACACCGCTGGGCGCCTTGGCCAGCGCTTCGATGGCCTGGTGGGTCTTGCCGGAATTGGTCGGCCCCAGCAGCGCGATGAAGCGGCGCTTCATGCGCCGCGCCACGTCGAACGAGGCCGGATATTCGGCCAGGTTGATGCTCTGGCGCGTGCGCTCGGCATGTTGTTCTTCCATGTCGCGCTCGACCGCGTGCTCCAGGCGCTGCCGGATGCGGTCGAACACGACGCCGGCCGGCTCGGAGATCTGCATGTCCGCCAGCGCGCCGAGGAAGGGTTGGGCGTCCAGCCCGCAGTCGTCGCAGGCGTCGGCCATTTCCTGCACAAAGGCGCTGACGTAGCCGCGCAACTCGGCGCCGACGGCGTCGCTGGCGCGTTCCAGCAGCAGCTGGGAGCGCGTATCGGCGTCCATCTTGCGCCATTTGGATGCCTTGGCCAGCACGCCCTGCGCCGGCACCAGGTCATAAGCGACCCGCAATCCTGCATAATCGACCACCCCGCTCAGGCGCAGGAACACGCGGCCTTCCTGGCGCGCCAGCAGCACGCCCTTGGCGCTCAGCCCGAGCTTGCGCATCAGGTCGTCGTCTTCCCCCTGGTCGCTATCGGTGGCGTTGTTTTGCGGCGCGGCGGAGGAGTTGCTCATGTGGGATACTCGGGTAAGTGGGCAGGAATTTTAGCAGATCGTTACAGTTGGTGAGAAAGCTAAGCCGGCTCCCCACCTATAATCTTCCGCCTAGGCAATCAGCCTACAACAACAATTAGACAAAACAAAAGGGAAAACATGGGCATGGTATTCTGCCGCGGTTGCGGTAAAGAAATTCACGAAACAGCACCAACGTGTCCACATTGCGGCGCGCCGCAACATGCCGCCGCCTCCGGCCCGCGTTCGGAAAAAGACTACGTCGTCACCGTACTGCTGTGCTTCTTCCTCGGCGTGTTGGGCGTGCATCGCTTCTACGTCGGCAAGATCGGTACCGGCATTTTAATGCTGTTCACCTTCGGCGGCTTTGGTATCTGGGCGCTGATCGATTTTATTATGGTCATCCTCGGCAATTTCACCGATAGCGACGGCCTGAAAATCAGCAACCGCTGAGCGCGTTTTTGTATTTCCCCCGGATTTCTGGCACCATAGGCCGGTTTATACCGCCGCCGTGCCAGAAATCCCGCCATGCCCTTCTCCCTCGCCGCCGCCGTTCACCACGAATTGCTGATTAAAAAAAGCCGCTTTATAGCCTGCGTTCAGCCGATGACGGATCGGAGCGCCGCGCAAAAAGTGGTGGCCGAGTTATGGGCGCAGCATCCGGGCGCCACCCACGTCTGCTGGGCATTATTAGCCGGCGGCCAATCGGCGGCAGTCGATGACGGCGAACCCAGCGGTACCGCCGGCCGCCCCATGCTCGATGTTTTACGCCACCAAGACCTCGAAGGGGTATTGGCCACCGTGGTCCGCTATTTCGGCGGGGTTAAATTGGGCGCCGGCGGACTGGTGCGCGCTTATACCGACAGCGTCGCCCAGGCATTATTAAAGTCCGAGAAAATCGCGATTATCAAGCTGCAATGCCTGATCTGCACCGCACCCTATGCGATGGAGGGCATGGTGCGGCGTGAAATAGAATTGGCCGGCGCCAGCCTCGACCATGTCGCCCATTCCGACCACGTGCAGTTTGAATTCAGCCTTGCCGATAGCGCAGCCGCGCAACTGATCCACCGATTGAATGAGGCCGGCCATGGCCGCATTCAATGGATCGCTCCCGACGACGAATAAGACCTAGAATGGCCGTCTCCGCCGGCCGCCCTTCACAAGCTGCTTTTTGGTATATTCACGCCAATATTTGGCACACCATCACTATGAGCGCCTATCCACGTGGCTTTGTGCCACAGCGTTTCAAGCGGGCCCTGCTTGTGACGGCCCAGCCACCACACGCTGAACTGTCTTTGCAGCAGAGCCAGCGTCAATCCTATCCCCAGCGCGAAACTGGCGCCGGTGTATTGATACAGGCCCAGGCCGTAGCCATAATAAATCGACGTGCCGATGATGGATTGCACCACATAACTGGTTAAACTCATGCGGCCCAGCGGCGAGAATATCTGCAACCAATTGCCGGAATAAGACAGCAGCGTAAAGCCGGATACCAGCACCAGCGTGAACGCCACGTTCGACCATGAGGTGACCATCACCAATAATGGACGGCGCACCGCCGCGCCGATATGCCAGGCATCGGGAGAGCTTTTCAACAGATACAGTGGAATAAACACCAGCGCGGCAGCAAGCAATGTTTTACGCCAGAATATACGGTTTGATTCCGATTGAATAAACAGCGATAACCGGCCGGCAAGCATACCCAGCATGAATAATGCCGGTATCTGGAATATGCGGCCGTTTTCCCAACTCCAGCGGATGACGCCGATTTTCCCGTTCGTTAAATTCCCTCGCCATACGTCGAATGCCGAACCGTGCGCCATATATTTTTCGGCGCGGCCGAAATAGGCCCAGGAAGCGGGATCGGCGAGTTTTTCATCGGGATTTGGCAAGGCCAGCAAGAATTCCACCCATGCGTGCGGCAACAGCAATAAGCACAGCGCGATGCCCAATACCACGCCATTGCGCAGGCGCGCCACCGGTATCAGGGCCAATCCCAGCACGGCGTAAATACTGAGTATATCGCCGTGATAAAACATGGAATTGAACAGGCCGAAACCGAGCAATAACACCATGCGCCAGGCAAAACGGCCGCGAAAGTCCTGGCCGCGCAGGGAACGGTTGTGATCCTGGATGTAGAACGTCATTCCGAACAATAGCGCGAAGATCGCGTAGGACTTGCCTCCAAACAGGAAAAACAGGCTATCCCAGATTATTTTGTCCACCGCCATCAGCCAGGGCGGCAATCCGGACGGGGAAAAGTAGAAATCGAAGTGTTCGATATTGTGCAGAAGCATGATCGAGACGATGGCAAAGCCGCGCAATGCATCGATCACGTCCAGGCGGGAAGAGTTGGCGTTCATGGGATTCCATCAACCTTGGCAAAGTGAACAGAATGCCAAGTGTAGAGTGGAATCGCTCCCAGTGGCGCATCGCCCGCAAAATTTTCAGGCGCGCTGGACCGCCGGAGCGCAGTATCTGGCCACCATGGCGACCATGTTTTCGAACTCGATCGGCTTGGCGATGAAGTCGTCGACGCCGGCGGCGCGGCATTCGTCGCGTTCTGCTTCCAGCACGTTGGCGGTCAGCGCCAGGATGGGCAGGCCGGTGTAGCCCTGCGCCCGCAGCAGACGGGTGGCCTCGTTGCCGTCCATGACCGGCATTTGCATATCCATCAACACCGCGTCGTAGGACGGGCCGTTCAACACCTGGTCCACGCCTTCGCGGCCGTTGTTGGCCACGTCCACCTCAGCCCCCTCCAGTTGCAGCAGCGCGCTGGCCACCTGTTGGTTGAGCGGATTGTCCTCCACCAGCAACAGCCGCAGCCCGGCCAGGCGGCACGTCGGCGCCGCCACTGCGGCCGGCGGCGCGTCGCCACTGCCGTCCGCCGGCGCAATGCGGCGCAGCGCTTCGTACAGCATGGCCGGCGTCAGCGGTTTCATCAGAACCTGGTCCAGCACGCCGGTGTCCTGGCGCATGCGCTGATGCAGGTCATGCGTGGCCTCGGCGTTGGCCAGCGCGACCAAGGCCACCGCCCGCTGCCGGCGCAGGCGCGCCGCATGGTCCCAGCTGTCCACGCCGTCGAGCAGGACCAGCTCATACGCGGGCTGGGCGTCCAGCAAGGCTTGCGCCGCCGCCATGTCGGCGACCCCGTCCGCCTGGCCGCCAAAACCTGCGATCATCGCCTGCAGCAGCTGCCGCGACTGCTCACTGGCGCTGACCACCAGCGCCTTCAGCGGCAGCGGCGCCCGAGGCGCGCCCGTCGCCATCCGCCCGTACGCCACCGCGAACGAGAAGGTGCTGCCGACACCGGGCGCGCTGTCGACCCGCAGTTCGCCCCCCATCAGACGCACCAGCCGCCGGCTGATGGCCAGGCCCAGGCCGGTGCCGCCGAAGCGCCGCGTGGTCGAGCTTTCCGCCTGGGTGAAGGAATCGAAGATGCTGCCCTGCTGCTCCGGCGCGATGCCGATGCCGGTGTCGCGCACGGAAAAATACAGCCGCACCTGGCTGGCGTCGCAATATTGCAGCTGCACGCCCACCACCACCGAGCCGCGCTCGGTGAACTTGATGGCGTTGCCGGCCAGGTTCACCAGCACCTGGTTGAGCCGCAGCTGGTCGCCCAGCACATCGGACGGCAGCGCCGGATCGAGGTCGAACAGCACCTCCACCGGCTTGTCCTGCACGCTGGCGCCCAGGATCAGCGCCAGGTTGCGCAGCATCTGCTCCAGGTTGAACGGCACCCGCTCCAGCACCAGGTTGCCGGTTTCGACCTTGGAAAAATCCAGGATGTCGTTGAGGATGCCCAGCAGCGAATGGGCCGCCGCGTAGGTCTTGTCGACATAGTCGCGCTGCTGCGCGCTCAGCTCCGTCAGCCGCAGCAGGTGCTGCATGCCGAGGATGCCGTTCATCGGCGTGCGGATCTCATGGCTCATGGTGGCCAGGAACTGGCTCTTGACGCGCGTGGCGGTCTCGGCCCGGTTGCGCTCGACCAGCACCGCGTCACGCTCGCGCAACAGCTCCTCGGTGCGCTCGCGCACGCGCGCCTCCAGCGTCTCGCGCCCCTGCAAGATCACTTGCGACATGTGGTTGAAGGCGCGCGTGGCCTGGGCGATTTCATCGTCGCCCACCACCTCCAGCTGGCCGCCCAGCTGGCCGGCCGCGATCATCTGCGCGCCGCGCGTGAACTGCGCGATCTGCCGGATCAGATAACGCCCCAGCAGCAGCGAGAACAGCGCCACCAGCGCCATTTCCAGCGCGGCCAGGCCCAGGCTCCAGCGCTGCGCCGCCGCCAGCGTCTGCTCCAGGCTGGCGACATCCAGACCCAGCCGCACGCTGCCGTAATTGACGCCGGCCACCGCCACCGGACTGCCGATGGCGAACATGCCGTCGCTGGCCTCGGCCAGCGAGGCGTGCGGCACGAAGGCCTTGGCCAGCGCCGCCGGCTGACCCGCTTCCACCAGCACGCGCTGGTCGGCGTCGAGCACCTGCGCATACAAGGTGCCCTCGGTGCTGCTGAGCTGGCGCGCGAACGACTGCAAGCTTTCCAGGTCGTGGCTGATCACCGCGTCGCGCGACATGGCGGCAAAGGTCTCCGCCGTCACGCGCGCGTGGCGCAACACCTGCTGTTCGTTGGACTCGCGCAGAAAATGCAGCACGCTGAACACCAGCACGCCGAGCAGCAGCGCTTCGATCAACGCAATGCCGAGGATGGTCTTGGCGCGGAAGCTCAGGGCCAGGCGCATACCCTATTCCTGTATCCGGGCATCCGCCGGCGAAATCGCCAGCCGGCGCACATCGTCCCAATCCTGGTCCTGGGCCGGCTCGAAACCGTCGAAGCCGATCCCGGCCAGCAGCTTCAGTTGCAGCGGTTCCAGGTTCATCTGCATCATCGCCGCCAGCACGCGCTGGCGCACGGCCGGGTCCAGCTTGGGACGGGTGGCAATGGCGTGCGTGGTGAAGGGCGGGCTGGCCCACAACACCCGCAACTCCCTGGAGACGCGGCTGTCGAGCAGATCCAGCGTGCGCGGCACGCCGCCGCCGGCCGGATACAAGCCCTTGGCCACATCCAGGTACACCGAATTGTGCGACTTGACGAAGGCGGCCTTGTGCGGCACGCCCTGGCGCCGCAATTCGGCCTGCACCAGCAGCGTCGCGCCGAACGCGGCCGGCGTCGGGAAGGCCAGCGTGGCGCCCGCCAGGTCCTTGAGCTCGCGCAGCGGGCTGTCCTTGCGCACCACCACCACGGCCCGCAAACGTTCGCCCTTGGCGCGCGCCAGCGCGTGATAGCCGGGCTTGGCGTTGTAGACCACGAAATGGTAGGGATTCATGTAGGCGAAATCGTATTCGCCGGCCGCCAGGCGGCGCTCGAAGGTAGGGATGTCGGGCGCCGTCGCAAAGCTGATCCTGATGCCGGCCTGGTCGGACAAGGCCGTCAGTACCGGCGTCCAGTTGGCGGCCAGCTGCGACGCCGACTCCTGCGGCACCACGCCGAAGGTGTAGCTGGTCTGCTGCGCCGAGACCGCCCCGGCCAGCGTCAACATCAACAATCCGGCACCCAGCCAACGGCGTGATCGATGGGCCATGAATAGTTTATTTCGCAAGAAATAGGAGTTTCGATCATAGCATGGCGCCTTCGCCATCCAGTCAATTTATTGCAACGCAACAAATCTTAATGTATATTCACGGCCCGCAAACACAAGCGCGGCCGACCGCCCCATGAATCGCAAATGAACCTCAACAATCTCAAAGTAAGTACCCGGCTGGGCCTGGGCTTCGGCGCCATCCTGCTGATGCTGGCCATCGCCAGCGTGCAAAATATTGCCAGCCTCGGCAAGCTCAATGACGGCACCGACGCCATCGTCACGGAAAACTACGCCAAGGTGGTGCAGGCGCAGGCCATCCTCAACCACAGCAACCAGATCGCCCGCTCGCTGCGCAACGCGCTGCTGATACGCGACGACGCCAAGGCTGCCAAGGAACTGGCGGTGATCGCCGCCCAGCGCAAGGAGATCGAGGCCACCACGCAAACGCTGGCGACCATGGTCAAGTCCGCGACCGGACGCCAGCTGTTCGCCGCCGTGCAAGCGACGCGCGCGCCCTACGAGGCGGCGCTCGACGAGGTGATGCGCAAGCGCCAGGCCGACGACCTCGACGGCGCCGTCGACACCATGCTGACGCACATGCGCGACCTGCAACTGGCCTATATGAACAGCCTGGACGCGCTGATCGCCCACCAGAGCGAAGCGATGGAAAAAGGCCGCCTGAAAGCGGACGCCACCTACAGCGAGGCGCGCAACGTCGCCATCGTGCTGGGCCTGCTGTCGCTGGTCATCGGCGTGGCGGCGGCCGCGCTGATCTCGCGCCAGCTGCTGCGCCAGCTGGGCGGCGAACCGGACCACGTGGCCGGCATCGCCAGCCAGATCGCCGCCGGCGACCTGGCCGTTGCCATCGCCACCCGCAGCGGCGACCAGCGCAGCCTGCTGTTCGCAATCCAGGCCATGCGCGACAGCCTGGCCGGCATCGTCGGCCAGGTGCGCGGCGGCGCCGACGCCATCGTCAGCGCCGCCACCGAAATCGCCGCCGGCAACCTGGACCTGTCCTCGCGCACCGAGCAGCAGGCCAGCTCGCTGGAGGAAACCGCCTCGTCGATGGAAGAGCTGACCGCCACCGTCAAGCAGAACTCCGAGAGCGCGCGCCAGGCCAACACGCTGGCCGCCAACGCCTCGCAGATCGCGGTCGAGGGCGGCGTGGTGGTGGCCAAGGTGGTGCACACCATGGGCGAGATCAACGACTCGGCGCGCAAGATCGTCGACATCATCTCGGTTATCGACGGCATCGCCTTCCAGACCAACATCCTGGCCTTGAACGCGGCGGTCGAAGCGGCGCGCGCCGGCGAACAGGGACGCGGCTTTGCCGTGGTCGCCACCGAGGTGCGCACGCTGGCGCAGCGCTCGGCGGCGGCAGCCAAGGAAATCAAGACGCTGATCGACGATTCGGTGAGCAAGGTCGCCGCCGGTACCGAGCTGGTCGGTGAAGCCGGCGCGACCATGGAGGACATCGTCTCCGCCGTCAAGTCGGTGACGGCGATCATGGGCGAAATCAGCATCGCCAGCCACGAGCAGGAAGCCGGCATCGAGCAGATCAACCAGGCCATCGCCGAGATGGACACGGTGACGCAGCAGAACGCCGCGCTGGTCGAACAAGCCGCCGCCGCCGCCGAGGCGCAGCAGGACCAGGCGCATCACCTGGTGCAGCTGGTGGGCGTGTTCAAGCTGGCCTCGGACCGCCGCGCGGCGTCGGTCCACAAGGCCGGCCAGCGCAAGCCATCGCCGCTGGCGTTGGGCGCGCCGCGCAACCGGCGCGACCGCTTAGCCGCCTAAGCCGGCCGCTGGCGGACCGCGCGTCCGCCAGCTACAATTGGCCTATGAGCCAACTACACATCGACCTGCTGGAGCCTGCCGGCTTCGACGATTTTCTCCGCTACCTCAACGATCACCTGTCCGACAACGGCCAGGGCGACACCGCCTACTTCCAGCCGCTGCCGTGCGCCGACTCGCGCTTCCCGGCCGACAAGGCCGACGCCTTCCGCGCCGGCATGCAAACACCACTGGGCACGCCAGGCTGGCGCCGCGTCTGGCTGGCGCGCGCCGCCGACGGCCGCATCGCCGGCCACATCGACCTGCGCGCCCATCCCGAACGCTACGCCGCCCACCGCTGCCTGCTGGGCATGGGCGTGGACCGCGCCTTCCGCCAGCAGGGACTGGGCAGACGCCTGATCGAGCACGCCGCGCAATGGGCGCGCACGTCGGCGCAACTCGCCTGGATCGACCTGCAAGTGCTGTCCGTGAACGCCCCCGCGATCCGGCTCTACCAAAGCCAGGGCTTCGAGCACACCGGCGAGACTCCCGACCTGTTCCGCATCGACGGCCACAGCTTCGCCTACACCGGCATGAGCAAGCGCCTGGATGGACACCGTCCTTAGACCGCAAGTGTCCGTTACCGGACGGTGTTGAACGGAGACGGGCAGGCGCGCTCCACCGGCCCGGCCGGCGGCCGCGCGCCAGAGCCTTGATTTGACTGGCTTTGCGGCCATTCCCGCCATGTGGCATGGCAATTGCAATAGTGAGCACACCTTCAGCTCTTTATTGCACCCCATGGACCAGGCGCTCAACCCTGCTATCATCTCCGGCCGCCGGCGCAAGACCGTCATGGTCCTGGCCGCCGCGCTGGCCACGCTGTGCGCCGCCGCGTGGGGCATCAACCGCGCGGTCAGCCCCAGCGTCGACGCCGGCAGCGTGCTGCTGGCCGAGGTCCGCGTCGGCAATATCGCCAACACCATCAACGCCTCCGGCATCGTCATCCCGGTCCACGAGGAACTGGTGTCCAGTCCGATCCAGACCCACGTCGCCAAGGTCCACGCCAAGCTGGGCCAGCAAGTCAAGGCCGGCGAGCTGCTGCTGGAACTGGACAACCGCACCATCGTGCTGGCGATCGACAGCATCCGCGAGCAACTGGCCCAGCAGGAAAACCGCATCCTGGCGCTGACCCTGGAAATGGAGCAGAAACGCAAGCAGATCGTCAGCGCCATCGAGCTGCTGGAGCTGGACCTGCAGGCCACCCGCGTCAAGCTGGGCCGCTACCAGACGCTGCGCAAGGCCGGCGGCGTCTCGGCCGAGGATCTGCTGACGGCCGAGCTGAACGTCAAGCGCACCGAGATCCAGCTGCGCCAGCAGCACGAGCAGATCGACGACGGCAAGCGCGTCACCTCGTCCAGCATCGAGGGCGCGCGGCTGCAAAAGAACATCCTGCAAAAGCAGCTGCAACAGCAACAGGAGCTGCTGGCGCAAACCCAGGTGCGCGCACCGTTCGCCGGCATGCTGAGCTGGCTGCTGGCCGACGAAGGCGCCAGCCTGGCCACCGGCCAGCTGGTGGCCAAGGTCTCCGAGCTGAGCAACTACAAGGTCGAAGCCTCGCTGTCCGACTTCCACGCCCGCGCGCTCAACGCCGGCCAGGCGGTGCGCGTCGAGCAAGGCAATGTGCGGCTGGACGGCGTGGTGCAGACCATCCTGCCGGAAATCCAGAACGGCACCGTCAAGCTGCTGGTCACCCTGGCCCAGCCCAACCATCCGATGCTGCGCAACAAGCTGCGGGTGGAGGTGAACATCGTCACCGAGCAAAAACAGCACACCCTGCTGGCCGACTACGGCCCCGCCTTCAACGGCCGCGGCCCGCAAGACATCTTCGTGGTGCGCGACGGCGTGGCCCGCAAGACCACGCTCAACATCGGCGCCAGCGACGGCAAGGCCGTGGAGATCCTGGCCGGCGCCCGCGCCGGCGACCGCCTCATCATTTCAGACACCACCCGCTACAAGGAACGCGACAGCATACGCGTCGCCCAATAACGTCATCGAAAGGACCACATCATGATACGCCTGAGCAAAGTCAGCAAAACCTACCAGACCGACAAAGTCGAAACCCTGGCCCTGAAAGACATCGACCTGCATGTCGAGAAATCGGAATTCGTCTGCATCATGGGCCCCAGCGGTTGCGGCAAGAGCACGCTGCTGAACCTGATCGGCCTGCTGGACCGTCCAGGCAGCGGCGCCATCCACGTGGGCGGCGCGCCGGTGGCCTCGTACAAGGACAAGCATGTGGCCAAGCTGCGCAACAACACCTTCGGCTTCATCTTCCAGAGCTTCCACCTGATCAACGACCTGCGCGTGATCGACAACGTCGAGCTGCCGCTGCTGTACCGCGACCTGTCGGCCAAGAAGCGCCAGCGGCTGGCGCGCGAGGCGCTGGAAAAAGTCGGCCTGGGCGCCCGCATGGACCACTACCCCAACCAGCTGTCGGGCGGCCAGCAGCAGCGCGTGGCGATCGCCCGCGCCATCGTCGGCCAGCCGCAGGTGTTGCTGGCCGACGAGCCGACCGGCAACCTGGACAGCAAGATGGGCCAGGAAGTGATGGACATCCTGCTCAAGCTCAACAGCGAAGGCACGACCGTGGTGATGGTCACCCACGACGAGCAGGAAGCCAAACTCGCCAGCCGCATCGTGCGCGTGTTCGACGGCCAGCTGGTCGCTTAAGGAGAGGCCATGTTCAGGAATTATCTGCTGACCGCGTGGAAGGTCTTCATGCGCCGCAAGCTGTTCACCGCCATCAACCTGCTGTGCATCGTGCTGACCCTGGTGGTGCTGCTGGTGGTCACGGCGCTGCTGCAGAACGCTTTTTATCCGTCCGGGGTGGAAGGCAAGAGCGAGCGCTTCGTACAGGCCATCTTGATCGAGGCCCGCCACACCGAGGGCAAGGGCGTGCGCCGCAGCCCGCTCGGCTTCAAGCTGATCGACAAATACATCAAGCCGCTGCCGGGCGTGGAGGCGGTATCGGCCGTCACCATGCCGGAAACCGTGTCGGTCTATCAGGAGGGCCGAGTCAGCGAGCTGATGATGCGCCGCACCGACGCCGAGTACTGGAAAATCCTCGACTTCAAGCTGCTGCAAGGCCGCGTGCCGGACCAGGCCGACGTCGACCAGGGCCGCTTCGTCGCCGTGATCAACGCCAGCACCGCGCGCAAGCTGTTCCCCGGCCTGCCGGCGCTGGCGCAGAAGATCAGCATCGGCGGCCAGTACTTCACCGTCATCGGCGTGGTCGAAGACGCCATGCACCTGAACGCCTTCGCCGATATCTGGGCACCCATCACCACCTTCCCGTCGACCGACTACCGCAACCAGCTGTTCGGCAACTTCTCCTTCATGGTGCTGGCGCACACGGCCGCCGACCTGCCGCGCATCAAGCGCGACATCGAGGCCGCCGCCAAGACCGTGGTGTTCGACGATCCCAAGCAATACAACATCGCCCGCATCTGGGGCGACAGCAAGCTCGACTTGTTCGCCCGCATGCTGTTGCAGCGGGAGGGGGCCGATTCCGGCGCCGCCACGCTGCTGCTCATCATCGGCGGCCTGATGCTGCTGTTCATGGCGCTGCCGGCGCTCAACCTGGTCAACCTGAACACCGGCCGCATCCTCGAACGCAGCAGCGAGATCGGCGTGCGCAAGGCCTTCGGCGCCACCAGCGGCCACCTGGTGCGCCAGCTGGTGCTGGAGAATGTGCTGCTGTGCCTGGCCGGCGGCCTGATCGGCCTGGTCTGCGCGCGCGTGGTGCTGTGGTGGCTGGAAGGCTCGGGCCTGATCCCCTATCTGCAGGTGGAACTGAACCTGGCCGTGTTCGGCATGGGCTTGCTGCTGGCGACCGTGTTCGGCCTGCTGTCCGGCGTGCTGCCGGCCTGGAAGATGTCCCGCCTCGACCCCGTCCACGCCTTGAAAGGAGCCGCATAATGCTGCGCCACTTACTGAAATTGATCTGGAAGCGCAAGTCGCGCAATATGATGCTGTCGCTGGAGATCCTGCTGGCCTTCGTGGTGGTGTTCGCCATCAGCGCGTTCGCCCTGCGCAGCTACCAGTTGTACCAGATGCCGACCGGCTTCAGCTACCAGGACCTGTGGTCGGTCGCGCTCAACGCCCGCACCGAGGGCGGCATCGAAGCCGATCCGCAGATCTACGACAAGCTGCGCCAGAGCCTGAAGGCCTTGCCGGAAGTGGAGGAAGTGAGCTTCACCAGCTTCCCGGTCTACGAGATGTCGAACTGGACCAGCGAATTCACGCTGCGCGAAGGCAAGCGCAAATTTGTCTCCAACCTGTTCCAGATGAGCGATGAATTTCCCGCCGTGGCCCACATGACGCTGGCCGAGGGCCGCTGGTTCTCGCGGGCGGACGATGGCGCGGCCGAGCAGCCGGTGGTCATCAACCGCCGCCTGGCGCAGAAACTCTCCGGCGGCAAGCCGGTGCTAGGCCAGGTGTTCAGCGAGGATGAGGACAAGCCCAAGAAGGCGCTCAAGCAGTACAAGGTGGTCGGCATCGTCGAGGAATTCCGCAGCCAGGGCGAGTTCATGTCACCGACCAACTTCATGCTGGTGCGCCATCAGATCGGCGCCGAGGGCGGTTCGCTCGATGCGATCCAGCTCAAGGTGCGGCCCGGCACGCCACGCACCTTCGAGGCGGCGCTCAACCGCCAGCTCAAGCTGGTGCGCAACGACTGGAGCTACACCATTTCGCCGACGGTCGACATGCGCACCACGATGCTCAAGGCGCTGACCATTCCGCTGACGGTGCTGGCGGTGATCGCCGCCTTCCTGCTGGTGATGGTGGCGTTCGGCCTGTTCGGCGTGCTGTGGCAAAACACCACCCAGCGCATCCCGGAGATCGGCCTGCGGCGCGCCATCGGCGCCGATTCCGGCCATATCTACAGCCAGATCATCGTCGAGCAGATGCTGCTCAGTTCGGGCGCCATCTTGATCGCGCTGCTGTTGCTGGTGCAGCTGCCGTTGACCGGCGTGCTGGGCGACAGCTTGAACTGGGCGGTGTTTTTGATGGCGACCGCGCTATCGGCCAGCGTGATCTATCTGCTATCCTTGCTCTGTTCGCTCTATCCGGGCTGGCGCGCCGCGCGCCTGAGCCCGACCCAGGCGCTGCAC
Organism: Duganella sp. GW821-FHT07G03; assembly: GCF_059418605.1. Lineage (NCBI taxonomy): Bacteria > Pseudomonadati > Pseudomonadota > Betaproteobacteria > Burkholderiales > Oxalobacteraceae > Duganella > Duganella sp. GW821-FHT07G03. The sequence goes on along the minus strand of NZ_JBWKQE010000007.1, from coordinate 41,087 downwards.
TATGAATAAGGCTGTTTGAATCGATGGAATCATCCCTAAAGCAACGCATACTCATTGTCGACGACGACAGCGCGGTACAGGTGTCGCTGGCGCTGCTGCTCAAGCAGTCCGGCTTCGACACCGTGTGCTGCGACGATCCGCAGCAGGCGCTGGCGCAGCTGGCGCGCCAGCCGGTCGACCTGGTGCTGCAGGACATGAACTTCTCGCTGCGCACCAGCGGCGAGGAAGGCCTGCAGCTGCTGGCCGAGATCAAGCAGTTGCAAGCGGCGTTGCCGGTGCTGCTGATGACGGCCTGGGGCTCGATCGCGCTGGCGGTCAAGGGCGTGCAGGCGGGCGCCGCCAACTTCTTCACCAAGCCCTGGGACAACGCCCAGCTGATGGAGCTGATCCGCACCACGCTCGACACCGCCGCGCCCGCCCCTGCCGGCTGTCCGACGCGCGCCGCGCTCGACGCCCAGTTCGATTTCAGCGGCATCGTCGGCGAGCATCCGCGGCTGCTGAAGGTGTTGTCGACCATCGGACAAGTCGCCGCCACCAGGGCGCCGGTGCTGATCCTGGGCGAGAGCGGCTGCGGCAAGGAGCTGATCGCCGACGCCCTGCACCGCAACAGCCCGCGCGCGGCGCGGCCCATCGTCAAGATCAACATGGGGGCGATCACGCCGTCGCTGTTCGAGAGCGAGATGTTCGGCCACGTGCGCGGCGCCTTCACCGACGCCAAGACCGACCGCAAGGGCCACGTCGCCAGCGCGCACGAAGGCACCTTGTTCCTCGACGAGATCGGCGAGCTGAACCGCGCCGACCAGGTCAAGCTGCTGCGCGTGCTGCAGGACCAGACCTACCAGGCGGTCGGCGCCAGCCGCATGGAACGGGCCGACATCCGCGTGGTGTCGGCCACCAACCGCGAGCTGGCCGAGCTGGTGGCCAGCGGCGAGTTCCGCGAAGACCTGTTCTACCGCCTCAACCTGATCACCATCCGCCTGCCGCCGCTGCGCGAACGGCGCAGCGACATCGCGCTGCTGGCGCGTCATATCATCGTCCAGGTAGCGGACAGCTATGGCCTGGGGTCGGCCAGCATCGCGCCGGCCGCGCTGGAGTGGCTGAGCGCACAGCCGTGGCCAGGCAATATCCGCCAGCTCAAGCAGACGCTGGAGCGCACGCTGCTACTGGTCGGCAAGAGCGAACTGAAACAGGCCGACTTCATCGCCGCCGAGCAGCATCAGAACGGCGGCGGCGGCGTGCCGCGCTCGTCCAGCCTGGGCGTGGACGGCATGACCCTGGAACAGGTGGAGCGCCACATGATCGCCAAGGCGCTGGAGCAGCACCAGGGCAATATCTCGCGCGTGGCCAAGGCGCTGGGCCTGAGCCGCACCGCGCTATACCGGCGGCTGGAGCGGCACGGCCTGGGCGGCGACGCCGGGTCCGAGTCCGACCACGAAGCGCGCGCATGAGCCTGCGCCGCAGCCTGTACGGCTACCTGGGCGCCGCCCACCTGCTGTTCCTGGGCCTGACCATCAGCCTGTTCCACCAGTCGCCGCTGCTGATGCTGGGGCTGGAGGCGGTGGTGCTGCTGAGCTTTGCGCTGGGCGTGCTGCTGATCCGCCGCGCGCTCGAGCCGCTGGGCTACACCCGCCACTTCCACGACCTGCTGCAAGACCAGCACTACGCGGCGCGCCTGCAGCAAAGCGGCGATCCGCAATTGAACGAGCTGGTCCAGCTGTTCAACACCATGCTGGGCGCGCTGTACCAGGAGCGTTTGCAGCTGGGCGAACAGCAAGGCTTCCTCGACCGCCTGCTGGAGGCGACGCCGAGCGCGGTCATCGTATTCGATTTCGACGGCCGCATCAGCCTGCTCAACGCCAGCGCGCACACGCTGCTCAAGCGGGACGACGCCAAGGGCAAGCCGCTGTCGGCCTGCCTGCCGGCGGACGCCGACCCTCACCATCCCGGCCTGCTGGCCCAGCTCGACGCGCTGCCGCTGGGCGACAGCCAGCTGCTGACCGACACCGACGGCCGCCGTTACCGGGGCCAGCGCGGCCATTTCTACGACCGCGGCTTCGCCCGCCACTTCCTGCTGATCGAGGAGCTGACGGCCGAACTGGAGAGTTCGGAGAAAGCCACTTACGACAAGCTGATCCGCGTATTGGCGCACGAGGTCAACAACACGGTGGCGGCCACCGGTTCGGTGCTCGATTCGCTGCTGTACTACCGCAGCCAGCTAGCCGAGCGCGACGGCGAAGATTTCAGCACCGCCATCGTCGCCGTCAAGCGCCGCAACGTCAGCCTGGGCGAGTTCATCGAACGCTTCACGCGGGTGGTCAAGATGCCGGCGCCGGAGCTGCGGCCCAACGCCGTGCGCGCCATCATGGACGACATCCTCTACCTGTACCGCGAGCCGTGCCGTAGCCGCGGCATCCGCATCGCCTGGCAGCGCTGCGACGAGGTGCCGGCCATCGCCCTCGACCGCCACCTGATGGAGCAGGCGCTGCTGAACGTGGTCAAGAACGCGATGGAAGCGGTGGAAGCGCGGGCGGCCGATGCGGCCGGCGAGAAGACGATCGAGTTCGTGCTGGCCAGCGAGGCCGACGGCGTGCGGCTGTCGGTGATCGACTCCGGCGACCTACTGGGCGACGTGCCGGCGCGGCAGTTGTTCACGCCCTTCTTCACCACCAAGAAAGGCGGCCAGGGCATCGGCCTGCTGTTTGTGCGGGAAGTGCTGAACCGTCACGGCTACACCTATCGCCTGGCCGCCACCGGCCAAGGCACGACCCGCTTCGACATCTGGCTAAGCGGGGGTCAAGTCTGACATTCGGACACGGCCTCTGCCGTAGCGGCCGCTACGGCAGAGGCCGTGTCCGAATGTCAGACTGACCCCCGTGGTTTATTTGATGCGCTTGACGCGCGGGGCGGTGCGGGCGCCGTCGATGTCCATGTAGATCGCGCCCATCAGGCCGCGCTCGACCTTGACCTTGGGATTGACCAGGCTCAGGTCTTCCTGGCTGTCGTCGTTGACCATCCACACCTGGCCGTTGGCCAGGCGGATGCGCTGCTTGGGCACCCAACCGTCGAAATTGCCAACGATGCTGCTCTCGATCGAATCGAGCTTGATCGCCGGCGACGCGTTTTCCGCGCCGAAATTGCGCTCCAGGTCCACCTTGGTCGGCGGCGCCGCTACCGTCACCGCTGCCGTTGCCGCTGCCATTGCCGGGACCGGCGCGCCCAGCTGGATCGCGTCGTAGCAGCTCAAGCGGGCCGGAGCCTCAGTCAACTGGCGGCAACGCAGCATGGCGCCATCATCGGCCATGGCCGCACTCGAGACTAACATCAGGGCCAACAAGGATTTCATCGCAGCGCTTCCATGAATTGTGTGTGTTGCGATTATATAAGCGAAACGGCCTCTTCAGGTTGGCCGCCCCCGGAGCTGGAATGAAAACTGCATAAGGATATCGCCAAATATTCGTCTTTTAGCGGATGGCGCTGGCGTACTGATCGGCATTCGCATATAGAATAAGCGCTTCATTCGGGCAGCAAAGGGCCATCCATGACGATCAACGTAATTCTCAACCTGCTGGCGGCGCTGGCCTTGCTCGGCGCGCTGTATGCGCAGCAGCGCCGCCATGCGTCCTTTTCGGTGCGGGTGTTCACCGGCATGGGGCTGGGCGTGCTGCTGGGCGCCGCGCTGCAAGCACTGTACGGCGCCAGCGCGACCGAACTGAAGACCACCGGCGACTACCTCGACATCGTCGGCTCCGGCTACGTCAAGCTGCTGCAAATGATCGTCATGCCGCTGATTATGGTGTCCATCATTTCCGCCATCATCAAGCTCAAGGGCATCAACTCGCTGGGCAAGATCAGCGCGCTGACCATCGGCCTGCTGATGCTGACCACGCTGATCGCGGCCGGCCTCGGCATCCTGATGGCCAAGCTGTTCCAGCTGAGCGCGGTCGGCCTGACCGCCTCCGCCGCCGACGTCGCGCGCGGCGTCTACCTGCAAGGCAAGGTCGAGGCGGCGCAGGCGATCTCGCTGCCGAGCATGCTGTTGAGCTTCATCCCGGCCAATCCCTTCCTCGACATGACCGGCGGGCGCAAGACCTCGACCATCGCGGTGGTGATCTTCTCGGTGTTCATCGGCATCGCCGCCACCGGCATCCACGACAAGAAGCCGGACGTGTTCGCCGCGTTCGAGCGCTTCATCCAGGTCGCGCACGCCATCGTCATGCGCATCGTCACGCTGGTGCTGCGCCTGACGCCCTACGGCGTGTTCGCCTTGATGGCGCAGGTGGTGTCGACCTCCAGCTACACCGACATCCTGCACCTGATCGACTTCGTGCTGGCCTCGTACAGCGCGCTGATCCTGATGTTCTGCGTGCACCTGGCGCTCGTCGCCGGCGCCGGCCTCAACCCGGCGCGCTACGTCAGGAAAATCCTGCCGCTGCTGACCTTCGCCTTCACCTCGCGCAGCAGCGCCGGCGCCATCCCGATGAGCGTGCAGACGCAGACGCTGCGCCTGGGCACCTCGGAAGGCATCGCCAACTTCGCGGCCTCGTTCGGCGCCACCATCGGCCAGAACGGCTGCGCCGGCATCTACCCGGCCATGCTGGCGGTGATGATCGCGCCCACCGTCGGCATCGATCCGTTCACGCTGGCCTTTATCGCCCCGCTGCTGGCGATCATCACCATCGGTTCGGTGGGCGTGGCCGGGGTCGGCGGCGGCGCCACCTTCGCCGCGCTGATCGTGCTGTCGTCGATGAACCTGCCGGTGGCGCTGGCCGGCCTGCTGATCTCGATCGAACCGCTGATCGACATGGGCCGCACCGCGCTCAACGTCAGCGGCTCGATCGCCGCCGGCACCGTCACCAGCCGGGTGCTGGGCGAGACCGACCTGGCCGTCTTCAACAGCGACGCCGAGCTGCCCATCGACAGCGACCGCAAGGCCGCCTGAACGGCCGAACCGCCGGCGCTTATTTGGCGTCGAGGTCGACGCTGATGCCGTTTTCGATGCCGGTCAGCTGTACCCGGACCAGTTTCGGTATGCCCGCCGCCGAGACCGAGTACGTGGTGGTGGTGGTGGCCGCCGCCTTGTTGCTGGCGTCGAACACCGTGCTCAGCATTTGAAAATTCAGGCTGCCGCTGTCGCTGCCGGCCGTGGTGGCATAGGTGATTTTTTGCGTGCTGGTCAGCGTGCGCTTGGTGCTGTCCGTGTAGCAGCTGAAGGACGCGATGTCGCCGGCCTGCCCGGCGGTCGCGTTGGCCGGATAGCCCGCCGAGCTGGTCGCCGCGCAATACGCGCCCGACTCGGTCGAACCGATCGGCGCGTACTGGGGGGTCACATACAACTGGCCGGAAATGGTCAGCGGTTGCGTAGTGCCGGCACCGGTCAATGTTCCGTTGATGGTTTCCGTCGCTTGCAGCGCGGCTACGCCGTTGAACGTGGCGTTGACTGCGGCGCCGAGCGTGTAGGTGAGCGTGCCTGTCAACGGAATGACGGTGGAGCCATTGCTGCTGGTGCCCGTTATCGTCAGACTCGACTGCAGACCATGGGTGTAAGCGTAGCCCAGCGCTTGCTGCACAGGGAAGCTGGTGATCACCACCGGCGCGCTAGTGTTCGGGGCGGATGTGCCGCCACCGCCACCGCCGCCGCCGCAGGCGGCCAAGGTCATTGCCAGCAGCGCCGCTGGCGCTGCCTTTTTCGATACATTCACAATCATGTGTTTCGCCTCAGTTGGTTGGAATACCATGACAGCCTACCATTGTTGCCATACGCAAAATCTATTCAATAATAACCAACATCGAGGGAACCGCCAGCCGGCGGAGCGGTCTAATTTTCTCCCTTAGTTGAAAGGAAAAAATGATGACTTCCCTACCCCTTACCTCCCGACTTTTACTGGGCGCGGCCATGTCGGTCGCCCTGCTGGGCGGCTGCAACAAGCGCCCGGCGGACCAGCCGCCCACACCCAGCGTGACCACGCCTGAACCGGCCGCACCGGCCACCACGCCGCCGCCGGCGCAGCAAAGCAGCGCACCACCGCCCACCACCAACCAATAGGCGTAAAAAAAGGACCCGAAGGTCCTTTTCGCTACGACGTTCCGGCTTAGAACTTGTAGTTGTAGGCGATGCCGATCAGCGACAGGTGGGTCTTGAACGTGCCGCGGGTGGTTTCGCCGTTACCCGTGCAAGCGGTCGCCAGCGGGTTGCAGGCGTTGGTGTAGTTGATCTGCGCATCCTTGAAGTCCAGGAAGCTGTAGGCCAGGTCGATCGACGAGCGGGCGTTCAGCTTCCAGTTGGCGCCGAAGGAGTACTGCATGCGGTCGCTATCCGGCAGCGCTGGATGGGTCAGCTCGGCGTTCTTGACGGGCGATTCGTCGTAGGCCAGGCCGGCGCGCAGGGTCAGGTTTTCGTTGTAGACGTAGTTGCCGCCCAGCGAAACGCGCACGGTGTTTTTCCACTGCTGGCGGATCACTTCGGCGCCTTCGGCGGTGCCTGGGAACTGGATGTCCAGGTCGCCCAGACGATTGTGGCGCACGAAGGTCACGTCCGCCATGCCGGCCCACTTCGAGTCGAACTGGTGGAACACGTTGGCCGACAGCGTCTCAGGCGTACGCAGCGCGACCAGCGCGGCCGAGTTGGCCTTGTGCGATGCGGCTTGCAGTACGCCGTTGACGATAGGATCGGTGGTCACTTTCGAGAAGTCCCACACGGTGCTGCCGCGCAGCTGGTGCGAGATCGACGAGCGGTAGGTCAGGCCGAAGCGGGTGTTCTGGTCCAGGGTGTACAGATAGCCCAGGTTGAAACCCCAGCCCCAGTCCTTGCCGTCGTTGGCGCCGTGGGCGTCTTTGACGCTGTCCAGCAGTTGCGTGTTGCCGCCGATCGCCCCGATCTTGTTCTTCAGCGCCGCACCCTGCGGCGTGCCCGCCAGCGCCATCATCGAACCCGGCACATCGACTGCCTGGCCCAGGTTGGCTTTCATGAATTCGGCGTCGATGCCGAAGCCGAAGGCGTGGTGTTCGTTCAGCTTGAACGAAGCCGACGGGTTCAAGGTGACTGATTCCAGCTTGACGTCGGACAGCGCGTAGCGGCCGGTCCAGGTGTTACCGTAAGTGATCTTGGTACCGTATGGCACGAACATGCCGACGCCGACGGCCCACTGGTCGTTCAGTTTTTTGCTCAGGTAGAACGATGGCGCGGTGACCTGGCTAGGCACGTAGTCGCTGGCGGCGGTGCCGCCGGTCGGGGTGTGGGTGAAACGGGTCGAGCCGCTGTCGGTAAAGGTGGAGTGCGGCACGACCATGGTGGCGCCGGCGCTGATCTGCATGCCATCCAGGCGGGACATGCCGGCCGGATTGTAGAAGATGGTGGTTGCGTCGTTGGCTTCGGCGGCGTTGGAATCAGCCGTGCCTTGGGCCGACACGCTCTGCGAGCCGAAACGGTAGCCGGACGCGTTGGCGCCGGCGGACATGGCGCTGAGCGCGGCGGCAATGATCAGGGGGAGGTATTTGTGTTGCATGGTGGTCTCGCTTTTATAAGTGGCGGCACTGCGCCAGGTTTTTCTGGATTCTTGCGCCAAAACCGGTGCAGGAAGGGCAGCAGCATACTACATTTATAAAACTATGCAAAAGGCAAGTCGTTAGAGTTAAAGCTCTAATTAAAGTCTTGAAACCGAGCACTTGCTCTGCATACCAAAAGTAAAAAACAAACCAGACCGTTCCTTTTTAGCGTCGCAAAAACAACGACTTACAGCCTGCAAGCAGCAATATGGTCATATGGCGTCGAATGTTTTGCATAAAATGCAAAGCAATGATTACAATTGTTATTTTTACAACCATCCCTGTAGACCATGGAGTAACTATGCAAGCCAGAGTACCCGTAATGGCAACACTGAACGGAGCAATACTGCTGGCGTTCGCCTGCGACGCTGCGGCAACAACCTCACAATACAGGCTGCAGCAACTGACGCCATTCAGCGGCGGCTTCGGCTCGACCGCGGCGGCAATCAACAACGCCGGCCAGATCACCGGCAATATCGACGGTCAAGCTGCCGTCTGGAGCGGATCAACGGTAAGCTACCTGAACTGGGCCGCCGCGCCCACCAATGGCACAGCCATCAACGATCTGGGGCAAGTCGCAGGCAATGCTCAGCTCGGCCCCCTATCACAGGCGACCCGATGGACCGGCGGCCAGCCGTCCGCCTTGGCACCCGACGGCGCCGACACGATGGCGTTCGGCATCAACCACGCAGGAGCGGTGGTCGGCTATGGATCGTTGCCCGGCCAGCTTGCGGCGCAGGCCATCATGTGGAACGGCAACCAGGCGACCGTGCTCGCTTCCCTCAGCGGCGGCAAAAACACCAGCGAAGCCATCGCCATCAACAACGCCGGGACCATAGCGGGTGGCTCTTTTGTCAACAGCCGCGGCGGTATGAGACACGCAGTCAGCTGGAACGCTGATTCGGACACGATCACCGACCTCGGCACCCTGGGTGGGCCGAATAGCTGGGCAACCTCCATCAATGACGCGGGCGTCATAGCCGGATGGGCCAGCATCAGTGGCAATCTGAGCAATCACGCCGTCCTGTGGAACGGCGGAGCGCTGCATGATCTCGGCACCGGCAGCATGGACAGCGCCATCGCAACTGGCATCAACAATATCGGCCAAACAGTGGGGTACACGCGCAACGCCACATCGACGATTTACCACGCCACGCTGTGGAACGGCGACACCGCGATCGACTTGAATAGCTTCCTCAGCCCCGAACTGGCTAGTGACGGCTGGGTTTTGCAAAGGGCGACGGGCATTAACGACCGGGGTCAGATCGTCGGCATCGCCTCCAACGGCAAATATGCAAGCCAGGCTTTCCTGCTAAGTCCAGTACCCGAGGCCGATAGCTACGCCATGCTGCTGGCCGGCTTGGGACTGATCGGATGGATGGCCCGCCGGCGCAAGGCGGCGTAGTCCTCACCTCCTCAAAAAAAACAGACTCCGTTCAGGAGCCTGTTTCAATTCAGCTTAGTGCGGGTCCAGCGCGCCGGCCGGGATGGTGCGACCACCTTTGCCGGTGACTTTGTACACCACCCACATCACCATGCGGAACACAAAGCGCACGAAGATCAGCGTCAGCAGGCCTTCAACCAGGGTCATGACCAGGGCCGGAGCAGCCGTCCAGCGCACGGCGCGGCGGTGGAACTTGGCGATGGCGCGATCCTTGGCGATCTCGATGCTGTCGTAGAAAGTCGGCACCACCAGCAAGGTCAGGATGGTCGAGGTGATGGTGCCGCCGATGATGGCGATCGCCAGCGGACGGTAGAACTCGCCGCCCTCGCCCAGCCCCAGCGCGACCGGGAACATGCCGGCGATCAGCGCGAAGGTGGTCATCAGGATGGGACGCAGGCGCATGCGGCCCGCATACATCAGCGCGTCCTCGCGGCCGTAGCCCTCTTCCTCGCGCTTGCGCGCCGCGTCGAGCAGCAGGATGGCGTTCTTGGCGACCAGGCCCATCAGCATGATGACGCCGATAAAGCTCATCAGGTTCAGCGTGCTCTTGGTGATCAACAGCGCCAGCACCACGCCGATCAGCGACAGCGGCAGCGACAGCATCACCGCCACCGGCGCCGTGAACGAACCGAACTGGATGACCAGGATCAGGTACATCAGGCCGATGCCCATGACCAGCGCGATCGCCATTTCCGTGAACAGCTCGCTCTGGTTCTTGCCGTCGCCGCCCAAGTCCAGGCCGTAGCCCGGCGGGAAGTCGATGGCTTGGGCCAGTTTCATGGCGTCGGCCGTCACTTCACCCGGCGAGCGGCCCTGCACGTTGGCCGACACGGTCACAGTACGCTTGCCGTTCTTGTGCTCGATGGTGGACGGCCCCTTGCCCATCGTGATCGTGGCGATCTGGTCCAGCGGCACCATCTGGTTGGTGCCGGTCACCGAGATCGGCAGGCGCTCGATGTTTTCCGCGCTGACGCGGTCTTCCGGCGCCAGGCGCACCGCGACGTCGCGCGATTCGCCGGTCGGATCGACCCAGTCGCCCACTTCGACGCCGGCAAACGCCACCCGCAGCGATTGCGCCGCATCGTTGACGGAAATGCCCATCGAGTTGGCCAGGCCGCGATTGAGCTCGATCTGCAGCTCGTTCTTCGGGTCCTGCTGCGACAGGCCGACGTCCACCGCGCCGGGGATCTGGCGCAGCTTGTCCATATAGGCGTTGGTGATCTCCATCAGGCGACGCGAATCCGGGCCGGTGAATTCGATCTGTACCGGCTTGCCCTGGTTGCCCAGGTCGTCGATCACCGAGATCTCGGCGCCGGCGATATGGCTCATCTTGTCGCGCAGCTCGGCGCCGATGTCGAAGGCGGTGCGCTTGCGGAACTGGCGCTTGCCGATGTCCAGGTAGATACGGCCGCCGCCGGCGTTGATGTTGGAGTTGGTGTCCTTGGTTTCAGGAATCGTGCGGGCGATCGCGGCGATGGTTTCCATCTTGCGGCGCGCGATCTCCACGCTGCCCGAAGGCGGCATGCGCACGTCGATGGCGATGGTGCTGCGGTCGGCCGCCGGCAGGAAGCTCGAACCGCCCCACTTGATATGCAAGCCGATGGCGCCGACGAAGGTGCCGAAGGCGATCATGGCCATCCAGCGGCGGTGATGCAGCGCCCAGGCGATCACGCGGCCGTAGCGGTCGGACTGGTGGTCGAACCAGTCGTTGAACTTCTGCAGCATCTTGCCCAGGCCTTTTTTCGGCGCCGTGTGGTGGTCGACCGGGTCGCCCCAGTAGGCCGACAGCATCGGATCGAGCGTGAACGAGATGCCCAGGCTGACCAGCACCGAGCAGGTCACGGTCAGCGCGAACGGACGGAACCATTCGCCGGAAATGCCCGGCATGAAGGCCACCGGAATGAACACCGCGATGATCGAGAAGGTGGTCGCGGCCACGGCCATGCCGATCTCGGCGGTGCCGTTCAGCGCCGCCGTGCGGCGGTCCGAGCCCATCTGCATGTGGCGCACGATGTTTTCCCGCACCACGATGGCGTCGTCGATCAGCACGCCGATCGCCAACGACAGGCCCAGCAGGGTCATGAAGTTCAGGGTGAAGCCGCACAGCCACACCGCGATGAAGGCCGCCACCACCGAGGTGGGCAGGCTCAGCGCGGTGATCAGGGTCGAGCGCCACGAGTTCAGGAAGGCATACACCACGAAGATGGTCAGCACCGCGCCCAGCACCAGCGTGTCGATCACGTTGTTCAGGCTGCGCTGCGAATCGTCGCCGCCGTCGCGGGTGATTTCCAGCTTGGTGCCTTGCGGCAGCGTGGCGTTGACCGCCTTGATTTCCTCGCGCAGCTTGGCCGCCACCGACACCGCGCTGGCGTCGCGCGAGCGGGAGATGGCGATACCGACGTTGGGCTTGCCGCTGCGGATGCTCAGGCCGTTGATTTCGGCGAAGCCGTCCTCGATGGTGGCCAGTTGCGCCAGGCGCACCACTTCGTCGCCGCGGCGCTTGACCACCACGCCCTCGAACTCGCGTGGGGTGATGATGCGGCCCACCAGGCGGATGCTCTTCTCGTCCAGTACGCCGCGCACCTTGCCCACCGGTGCGTTGGTGTTCTGGTTGCGCAGCGCGTTGACCACGTCGCTGACCGAGACGTTATATTCACGCAGCTTTTCCGCATGCAGCAGCACCGACAGTTCGCGCTTGAGCGAACCGTTGACCTGCACCTGCGATACGCCGTCCACCGCGCGGAAGCGGTCCGACAACATGTCCTCGGCCAGGCGCGAAATTTCGGCATGGCTCTGGCTGGTCGACGACAAGGAAATCTGCATCACCGGATCCATGGCCGGATCGATGCGCTGCAAGACCGGTTCGCGCATCTCCAGCGGCAGCTTGTAGCGCACCGAGGCGATCGCGTTGCGGATCTCGTCGGACGCTTCGATCAGGTTCTTCTTGAAGCTGAACTCGATGAAGATCTGCGCCGAGCCTTCGTTGGCCGCGCTCTCCAGCTTGGTCACGCCGGAAATCGCTTGCAGCGGCTTCTCCAGCCGGTTGACGATCTCGCGCTCGACCGTGTCGGGCGAGGCGCCCGGATACGGCACGCTGACGATGATGAACGGCACCTCGACGTCCGGGTTCTGGTTGACGCGCAACTTCTTCAGCGCCAGCAAGCCCAGGCACATCATGGCGACAAGCAGGACGATGGTCGCGATCGGCCGTTTGATACTGAAATCGGATAAGAACATGGATCAGTTCCCTTTCGTTGCGGTGCTTTGGGCCGGCGCCGCCGACGCCTGGGCCGCGCCGTTGCCGGCCGCCGCCACTTTCGGCGCGCTCAGCTCGACGCCCTGGCCATCCTTGTAGCCGGAGTTCGGCACGCGCAGCACGCGGTCGCCGGCGGCCAGGCCGCTGCGCACTTCCCACTGGCCGGTGCGCGGATCGCGCACGCCCATGTTCAGCGCCACCTTGCCCAAGGCCTTGCCGTTGACGCGCCAGGTGTAGGTATGGTCGCCGCTGGTCACCAGCGCCGAATCGGGGATCATCAGGGCGTTGGCGACGTTCGATTCGACGCGGCCTTCGGCGTACAGGCCGGCCACGCCCGGCATGTCCTTGCCTGCGAACTCGACCAGCACTTCAACCTGGCGCGTGACCGCGTTGGCCGACGGATCGACCCGCTTGACGCGGCCGCTGAAGTCGCGGCTCTGGTAGCCGTTGATGCGGAAGCTGACCTGCTGGCCGACCTTGACCTCGCCGATCTTGTCGGCCGACACCAGGCCTTCGAAGCGCATGCTGGCCGGATCGATCACCTTGATCAGTTCCTTGCCGATGGCGGCGGTGTCGCCGTTGGAGACCTTGCGCTCGCTGACGATGCCGTCGAACGGTGCGCGCACCAGGGTGCGGGTCAGTTGCTGGTGGGCGGCCACCGAGCGCGACTTGGCGCCGGCCAGCTCGCTCTGGGCATTGTTGCGGCGGATCTCGGAATCCTCCAGCGCCTGGGTCGACACCATGCCGGACGAACGCAACGTTTTCTGGCGCTCGAACATGCGGGTGGCCTGCTCCAGCGTCTGCTGGGCGGCGCGGGTGGCTTCGTCGGCCGAGTTCAGGGCGTCGCGGATCGAGGTTTCGTCCAGGCGCACCAGGATGTCGCCCTTCTTGACGGTTTCGCCGTTTTCCTTCATTACTTGCAACACCACGGCGCTCACTTCGGCGCGCAGGTCGGCCTTGCGCTCAGGCTGGACCGAACCGGTGATCACCGGACCGGAGGCCAGCGCGTTGGTTTCGATGGTCAGCATGTCTTCCGGGGCCAGCGACAGCACGGCCGGGGGGGCGGACTTGCCATCCTTGCCGTCCTTGGACGCGGTGGCCGAGGCGCTGGCGCCTGCCTTTTCAGGCTCCTTGGAGGACTTGCCGCAGGCAACCAGGGCTGAAGCGACGGCGAGAGCTAGAAGGGTTTTGCGCAACATACAGTTCTCCGAGAAAGTGGCACGTGGGTGCTCGACTACTTATTAAAATTTTAGCCAGACTACAGGGCGCAGAGTATCTCCGACTGTCCGGTATCGGTCAATCGACGTGCGACTGGACGGCAAAAATCGTGGCTGAATTGCCAAATGCTGGGATAAACGGTGAAATCTCAGGATAGCCGGGAGCGGCCAAAAGAACAGAAGAACCGGCACGCCAGGACGGCGCACCGGCAACCCGCCGGATCAGCCGCGGCCGAAGATGGCGTGGATGGCGTGGGCGATGGCGATGCCGGTGCACAGGCCGCCGCCGATTTCCACCAGCGTGTGGCCCATGCGCTCGCGCAGCCAGGTGTGGCCGCCGTCTTCCTTGGCCAGCCGGTTGATCGCCGCCGCCTGCTTGCCGACGTGCTGGCGCAGGCTGTTGGCGTCGATGATGACGATGAAGCACAGCGTGACCGCCACGCCGAACGCCGGATGGCCGATGCCCTCGCGCAGCGCGATCAGGGTCGCCATGCTGGACACCACGGCGCTGTGATTGCTGGGAAAGCCGCCGTTGCCGACCAGGTTGAACGCCCATTTGCGCGCCTTGGCGCTATTAATCAGAAACTTGAGCGGCCCGACCGTGATCCAGGTAATCAGCGGGGTGACGAGGTAAGCGATGTCCATCGGTGGTTCCTTTGCATTTTTGTGCCGCAATTATCGCAGATGGCCCCACAGCGACGGAAGCAAGTAATATAAAATTCAGGCCATTGTTCCCTTTCAATAAATATAACGATGCAACACTTCAGAATCTCATTTGCCATCACCTTCGTCCTGATGGCGCTGGCCGCCTGGTGGGGCTACGCGCACGGCGGCGCCACCGGCCTGCTGCAGGCGGTGTGGGTGGCCGCCGTGCTGGGCGTGATGGAAGTGTCGCTGTCCTTCGACAACGCGGTGGTCAACGCCTCGGTGCTGCGGCACTGGGACACTTTCTGGCAAAAGCTGTTCCTGACGGTCGGCATCGTCGTGGCGGTGTTCGGCATGCGGCTGCTGTTTCCGCTGCTGATCGTCTCGCTGGCCACCGGCCTGGGGCTGATGGACGTGTGGCGCATGGCCACCGCCAACCCGGCCGAATACGCCCGCCACCTGACCGGCGCCCATGCCCAGGTGGCGGCCTTCGGCGGCGCCTTCCTGCTGCTGGTGTTCCTGAACTTCCTGTTCGACGAGGAAAAAGAGCTGCACTGGCTGGGCTGGATGGAAAAGAAACTGGGCCAGCACGGCACCGAGACCTTGGCCGTGCTGGTGACGCTGGGCGCGGTGTTCGCCTGCGTCGGCCTGGTGCCGGTGGCGGAAAAGTACACGGTGCTGACGGCCGGCGTGGTCGGCGTGGCGGTGTATCTGGCGGTCGGCTGGATCAGCACGCTGCTGGAAGAAGACCCGCCGGAGGACGATGACGACATCACCGAGGCCGGCGTCGGCGCGGTGGTGGCGACGGTGGCGCGCGGCAGCTTCGGCGGCTTCCTCTACCTGGAGGTGCTGGACGCCTCGTTCAGCTTTGACGGCGTGATCGGCGCCTTCGCCATCACCAGCGACGTCGTCATCATCATGCTGGGGCTGGCCATCGGCGCCATGTTCGTGCGCTCGCTGACGGTGTTCCTGGTGCACAAGGGTACGCTGGACGAGTACGTCTACCTGGAACACGGCGCCCACTACGCCATCGGCATCCTGGCGCTGATCATGCTGGCCAGCGTCAAATACCACATCCCGGAATGGTTCACCGGTTTGTCCGGGGTGGCGTTCATCGCGGTGGCGCTGTGGTCATCGATACGCTACAAACGCCGGCTGGCCGCGTGATAAGATTAAAAACATTGCACTCAACCCAAGCGATCCATGACCACTTCCAAACGCGTAACGCTCTACCTCGTCGGCCTGCTGGTTGCCGCCCTGCTGATCTTCATGGCCTACACCTGGGTCATGCTGCACGTGTCCTACTCGGACGGCGAGCGGGCCGGCTACCTGCAGAAATTCTCCAGCCGGGGCTGGGTCTGCAAGACCTGGGAAGGCGAGATCCTGCTGACCTCGATGCCTGGCGCCATCCCCGAGAAATTCGAATTCAGCGTGCGCGACGACGCCGTCGCCCAGCAGCTGATGGCGGCCACCGGCAAGCGCGTGGTGTTGAGCTACGCCCAGCACAAGGGCGTGCCCAGCCAGTGCTTCGGCGAGACCGAGTACTACATCACCAAGGTTCAAATTCAGCCGTGATTATTGCCGCGCCAGCAACATGGCGCGGCACATCCTGAGTTTCCGGTAATCTCAACAGTATTCCTGACAGAAACCGAAACCACCTATGTCCAAACGTCTCCCCCTCCTGCTCGCCGCCCTGTTGGCGACCGCCGCCCATGGCCAGGACCTGTCGATGCAAGGCGGCGCCTTGCGCGTCAGCGGCAGCAACCAGAACTCGTTCGCGGTCGGCGTCAACTACGCCCAGCCGGTCGGCGACTACCTGGCCCTGAGCCTGGGCTACCTGAACGAAGGCCACCCGACCAACCACCACCGAGATGGCGTATCCGGCCAGCTGTGGCTGCGCTCGCACATCAACGAACAGGGCCTGTCCTGGGGCGTGGGCGTGGGCCAGTACTTCTACTTCGACACGTCCCGTCCGAGTGGCGGCGGCGAGGCCTACGTCAACGACCACGGCTGGGCGCCCATCTACAGCGTGCAGGCCACCTGGCACCACCCCAACCGCTGGTACACGCAGGTGCAGCTGAACCGCGTCATCCCGACCGGCGCCAAGGATCCGACCACGTCGCTGCTAGTGGGTGTCGGCTACCGCTTCGACAGCGTGCGCGGCGACAAGCTGCACCTGGACGGCGGCACCTCGACCGACGACACGGTGACGGTGCTGGCCGGACAAAGCATCGTCAACAGCCTGGAGTCGGAGCGTTCCAAGGCCACCAGCATCGAATACCGGCGCGCGATCGGGCGCTATGTGGACTGGACCGTGACCGGGCTCAGGGAAGGCACCTCGGCCCCCACGCACCGCAGCGGCGTGGCGACGCAGCTGTGGCTGATCCGTTCATTGAACCGCGAAGTGGAGTTGGGGATGGGTGTGGGGCCATACCTGGCCTTGGAAGTGCATGACGTGCCGGGCACGCGTTCGCACAAGGCGGGCTTGGTGTCGGTCGCGAGCCGCTACCACTTCAGCAAGCGGGTCGTCGGCACGCTGTCGCTGAACCGCGTCGTCACCGACTACCACCGCGACGCCGACCTGCTGCTGGTCGGCCTCGGCTACAGCTACTAATCCCGGATTTTAGCGGGCGCGCCAGACGGCTTGGCCGGCTTCGGCTGGCGGGGCCAGGCGGGCTGCTTCCTTGCGGGCGCGGGCGGCGTCCAGCGTGGCGACGACTGCGCCCTCTTCCGCTTGCTTGCACTCGCCGGCGGCCACGGCCACCTTGGCCTGCACCGCCGCCAGCGCTTTTTGCGCGGCGGCGTGACGGCGGGTTTCCAGTTCCAGCAATTTCTGTTTGGCGGCGGTCATCGCGGCGGTGGTGTCGGCCACCTTGCGCTGCATCGCGGCGTGCGCCTGGGCGGTTTCCAGCAAGGCCCGTTGTGCTGCAGCCTTGTCGGCCACGGCTTGCACGGTGGCTTGTTCGGCCAGCTCGCGCTGCTGCATGGCATCGGCTTCGGCCTGCTCGGCGTCGGCGCGCTGGCGTGCGCAGGTGGCCACATTGCGTTCCGCTTCCAGGCGGCCGGCGATCGCTTTCGATGCGCGGATTTCCGAGGCGGTGGTCAGGCGTTGCTGGGTCAGCTTCTGGTCGATCAGCGCCAGCGATTGACGTTCGGTTTCGATGAATTCACGTTCGGCCAGCAACAGCGCTTCGGCGGTGGCGGCCTTCTCCTGCTCGACGCGGGCGCGCTCGGCATGCACCACGCCCAGCTCGACCGCCAGGCGCGCCTGCGCCGCCAAGGCCTGTCCGGCGATGGCTTTCTGTTCGGCTTCCAGCGACACCTGCGCGGCCATCAGGCGCGCGGCTTCGGCTTCTTTTTCGGCGGCGGCGGCCAGGCGCTGCTCGGCTTCCTGCTGCTGGCGATAGGCCTCGGTCTGCGCGCGCTCGGCGGCGATGCGGTGTTGCGCGGCGTCGCTGGCGTCCTGCTCGGCATCGAGCTTTTCCTTCAGCGCGGCGATGGCTTGCTGCTCGGCGGCGGCGCGGGCCTGTTCGGCTTGCAGCAATGCCTGCGCCTGCTCTGCCTTTTGCGTGGCGACGGCGTTGGCGTGGTTCTGCGCTTCGACGTGCAGCGCCAGCATGGCGACTTCCTGCTGTTCGGCGGCGTTCTGGCTGGCGCCCAGCTCGGCGGCGGCGCGCGACAAGGCGGCGCGTTGTTCGGCCAGCTCGGCGGCGCGCTGTTGTTCCAGGCTGTCGGCGTGGGCGGCTTCGGCGGCGGCTTCATCGGCGGCCTGGCGCAGCTTGGCTTGCTCCAGCGCCAGCGCCTCGGCTTCGACCTTGGTGTGGGTCTTCAGTTCGGCTTCCTGCTCGGCCTGCACACGGGCCAGCGCCACGGCGCGCAGCTGGCTGTCCACTTCGATACGCGCTTCGGTCGCGGCCAGGATGCTGGCGTCGGCGTCGCGGCGCGCCTGGGCGCTGGCGGCGGCCACCATCTCAAGGCGTTCGCGCTGGATCGCGGCGTCGCGGATTTCTTTTTCGGTTTGCAGGCGCAGATGCAGCGACTGCGCGGCGCTGCGCTCGGACTCGGCCTTGGCCAGCGCGATCTGCTCGCGCTCCTGCTCCAGGTGCGCCAGCGCGCGGGCTTCTTCCAGCGCGCGCACTTCGGCGGCGGCGCGGTTGAAGGCCGATTCCAACGCGATCTGGTCGGCGCGTTCGCGCTGCACGGTCAGGTCCAGCGCTTCGGCTTCGGCCTGCACCAGCATCTGTGCGGTCTGGCGGGCGGCGTAGGCGTGGCGTTCGCGTTCGCGCGCCATGGTCGCCACACGCGCATCGGCGGAGGCGATGCCGACCACTTCTTCCTTGGCGGCCTGCACGGCGGCCACGCGCTCCACCGCTTGCAGGCGGGCTTGTTCGGTCTGGGTCGCCAGTTCCTCGGCGGCGCGCGAGGCTTGCTCGGCCAGTTCGGATTCGGCGGCGATCTGTTCGTGCGCGCGCTTGCGGCTTTCGCTCTCGGCCTTGGCGCGCTGTTCGGCGGCCACGCGGATCTGGGTGTCGGCTTCGACCCGGGCGCGCAGTTCGGCGGTCTCTTGCTTGACGGCGTCCAGGCGGGCCACGCTGGCCTGGGCGGCGGCGCGCAGCGATTCGAGGCGCTCGCGGTTGGCGGCGATCGCCTCTTCCGACGCTTGCGCATTTTGCAGTGCGACGGCGGCGGCGGCGGCGTCCATCGCGGCGCGGTCCTCGGCCAACGAGCGGGCGCGGGCTTCGGCGTGGGCGCGGTTCTCGGCGGCGCAGGCGGCCTTGGCGTCGGCTTCGACGCGGGCGATCGCTTCCTGGATCGCCTTCATTTCCATCGCGGCGCGCGGAGTGTGGGTCGGTTCGTCCGATTCAAGCAGCGACATCATGGGGAGCCGTGTGACGCTGTCTTGTGCGCTGTCTTGTTTGGCCAGTTGTGCTTGCATGAGGGTTCTCGCTAGACGATATGTCCCGGCACCAACCGGGACTTCTAAGGTCTCATTATCATGCAAGGAGCTGGCGAACCGAACCGCAAGGAGAGCGGGAAAAACCCGTCAATTCGCTAGATCGGCAGCGGCGGCTCGTCCATCAGCGAGATCTGCTCCTTCAGCTCCAGGATGCGGTCCTGCCAGTAGCGCTGGGTGTTAAACCACGGGAAAGCCACCGGGAAGGCCGGATCGTCCCAGCGCCGCGCCAGCCAGGCCGAGTAATGGATCAGCCGCAAGGTGCGCAGCGCCTCGACCAGATGCAGCTGGCGCGGATCGAACTCACAGAAGTCCTCGTAGCCGGCCAGGATGTCGCACATCTGGCGCACCTGGTCGGCGCGTTCGCCGGACAGCATCATCCACAGATCCTGGATCGCCGGGCCCATGCGGCTGTCGTCGAAGTCGACGAAGTGCGGGCCGGCGTCGGTCCACAGAACATTGCCGCCGTGGCAATCGCCGTGCAGGCGCAGCTGCGGCAGCTCGCCGGCGCGCTCGTAGCTGCGGCGCACGCCGTCCAGCGCCTGCGCCGCGACGCTGGCGTAAGCCTCACGCAAATCGGCCGGAATGAACTGGCTGCCCTGCAAGAACTCGCAAGGCTCGACGCCGAAGGTGGCGATATCGATCGCCGGCCGCTCCCGATACGGCTTGATCGCGCCGACGGCGTGAATGCGGGCGATGAAACGCCCGGTCCACTCCAGCACCGACGGATCGCTCAGCTCGGGCGCGCGGCCGCCGTGGCGGGTGAACACGGCAAAGCGGAAGCCGTTGAAATGATGCAGCGTGGCCCGGTCCGGTCCCAGCGCCAGCGCCGGCACCACCGGGATCTCGCGCGCGGCCAGTTCATCGGTGAAAGCGTGTTCTTCCAGGATGGCCGCGTCGCTCCAGCGGCCGGGACGGTAAAACTTCACCACCAGCGGCTTGTCGTCCTCGATGCCGACCTGGTAGACCCGGTTTTCATAACTGTTCAGTCCCAGCAGGCGGCCGTCGCCGCGCAGGCCGATGCTGTCGAGCGCATCGAGCACGCACTCGGGATTGAGCGCCGAATAAGGATGCGGCGCCTGTTCCTGCTGGCTGTCGGCCGCCCCGGTGAGCGGGTCGGCCATGCTGGCGGCCAGGGCCGCGGCGCGGGCGTCTTCTTCTTCGTCGTCGAAATGATCTTGGTTCATCCCCGCATTGTACGGGGCGCGGCGTGTATACTGTCGGCTTCAATCCAATAAAAAGAGCAAGCCATGCAACTCGACCAGCCACTGAGCGAAAAAGAATTCGACGAATTAGACAACTTCCTGTTGTCCGACCGCAGCCCTGAAGATGCCATGACGATGGATATGCTGCACGGCTATCTGACCGCCATCGCCATCGGCCCGGAACCCATCATGCCGGTGGAGTGGCTGAAACGCGTGTGGGGCCAGGAAGACACCGACGTCCCGAAATTCAAGAACGACAAGGAAGAGGAACGCATCCTCAACCTGATCATGCGCTTCATGAACGAAGTGCTGGTGACGTTCGAAGTGGCGCCGAAGGAATTCGAACCGCTGTTCGTCGAGCACGAGCACGAAGGCCAGACCCTGATCGACGCCGAAGCCTGGTGCTGGGGCTTCTGGGAAGGCATGGAGCTGCGTCCGGGTTCGTGGGACGAGATCTGGGAATCGGACATCCAGGAACTGATGAAGCCGATCTACCTGCTGGGCGCCGACGAGATCGAGGAAGAGGAACTGCCGCTGGTGGAAGATCCGGTCAAGGCGCACAAGCTGGGCCAGGAACTGGAAGCGAACCTGCCGGCCATCTACAAGTTCTGGGTACCGCGCCGCAAGCCGGCCGTGACCACCCTGGTGCGCGAAGAACCTAAAGTCGGCCGCAACGACGACTGCCCTTGCGGCAGCGGCAAGAAGTACAAGAAGTGCCACGGCGCGGATTCGGCGGAGTAAGCCCCTCCCCTGCATGAACCATAAACAATGCCCGGGTCAACCGGGCATTGTTACATGGGCGCGTGACGCGATTAGTTTGAGGCTTTGCGGCGACGAGCGATGAAAGCTATCATGCCCAAGCCGGCCAGCAGCATGCCATAGGTTTCTGGTTCCGGCACAGCCGAGGTCAGCGAGACATTGTCCAAAAAGGTACCCAGCGAATCGGATCTGCCGACGGCCTTGAAGGTCAGCAAGTCTGCGCCGAACATGCTGCCGTTGACGGTCAGCGTCTGCTTGGTCCACGTGCTGTAGCCGGCGCCGTAGGTGCCGACAACCTCGCCATCCCACAGCACCTGCATGCCTTGCGACGCGGCATCGACGCCGGGGCGGTCTTGCAGGACAAAGCTCAGGTTGTAGCTCTGGTTTTCCTGGGTGCCGGTGACCAGCTGTGACATCGAGCTGTTCTGGTTGGTATCAAGTTCGACGACGTTATGACCGTCGGCGCCCATTCCGTAGACGTTATTTTGCACTTCGATGCCGTGGGTCTGACTGAACCAGCCCTCGATTTTGCTGAAGTTCTCCGCTTGATGGTCGGCCACAGATTGACCGAAGCCCAAATTCTCAAAGCTGCCGTTGACGATCAAATCGGCGGCCGCGTGGGCGCCACCTGCCGCCAACAGTCCGGTGACGACGGCGACTTTGACAAGTATTTTCATCATGGTGTATTCCTTTTATCAAATAATTACTTGTTAAAATATATTTTCATAAAAGCATTTTAATTATAACATTGGTAATTATAAAAAGTTACAAGAAAACTTCCGGAAAGCAAAACCTTAAGTTGCCCGGCTGACGCAAATTGTCAGCATCCGCCTGACATTTTTTGTCCGCCATTGGCAAATTTTGTCGACTCCCTCTCCAAATCAAGCACTTAGCGGCTGGCACAGATGTTGCCAGATGACATCCGTCGCCTGAAAATAACAATGGGAGAAGTCGATGTCATTTTTACCAACACGTATCTGGCCGGTGGCCTGCCTGCTGAGCCTGAGCGGCTCGGTGTGGGCCGCCACCGCCACAGTGGAGAGCACCGCCAAGGGTCCTGTCGCGCTGGGCAGCAAGGTCTGGTTCCTCGGCAGGGTCGATGGCCAGGGCGTCTACATGAATTTCGCCGTCAATGGCGTCCCCGGCGGCAATGCCACCTACGGCAAGCTCAATTCGCAGAACGGCGAGTACATCGCGCCGTCTGTGCTGCCGGCCAATGTCACCATCACGATCACCGGCACCACCACCAAGGATGCCAAGCTGGGCGCGAACCTGTCGGCCAGCACCACGCTGACCTTGAAGAAGGCGGCCACGCCGACACCGAGCCCAAAGCCCACACCTGAACCGACGCCGAGCCCAACGCCCACGCCTGCGCCAACGCCAACGCCAACGCCAACGCCAACACCGGCACCGGCGCCAGTCCCGCCGCCGATCGGCCAGCAACCCGCACCGGACGCCGCCAAGATCAGCGCCGTGCGCCTGTTGGAGCAAGCCACCTTCGGCGCCACGCCTGCCGACGTGGCCGCGATCAAGGCCAACGGCCAGGCCGCCTGGCTCAAGCAGCAATTCGCGATGCCGGCCAGCGCCGTCCCCGTCACCACCGACATGAAGCTGCTGCAAAACACCTGGTACAAAAACATGGCCTCCGGCCCGGACCAGCTGCGCCAGCGCATGATCTTCGCGCTGTCGCA
Organism: Duganella sp. GW821-FHT07G03; assembly: GCF_059418605.1. Classification (NCBI taxonomy): domain Bacteria; kingdom Pseudomonadati; phylum Pseudomonadota; class Betaproteobacteria; order Burkholderiales; family Oxalobacteraceae; genus Duganella; species Duganella sp. GW821-FHT07G03. Next base: position 18,374 of record NZ_JBWKQE010000007.1, on the reverse strand, counting down.
ACTGTTCGTCGTCTCCGCCGACAAGAACCCCTACGCCAATGAAATCCAGCCTTGGCTGACCACCATCTCCAACAACGCCTTCGGCAACTTCAACACGCTGCTGCGCGAGATGACGCTCAATCCGTCGATGGGCAAATACCTCGACCTCGGCAACAGCATCACGCCGTCGCCAAACGAAAACTACGCGCGCGAAGTGATGCAGTTGTTCACGCTGGGCCCGGTCCTGCTGAACCAGGACGGCAGCGTGCAGACCGACCGCAACGGCGATCCCATCCCCACCTACGACCAGGCCCGCATCAGCGATTTCGCGCGCGCCCTGAGCGGCTGGACCTATGCGGGCAGCAGCGCCACCGGCATCAACTGGGAAAGCTTCACCGGCCCGCTGCAAGCGCGCGACAAGTTCCACGACAAAGGCGGCAAGACGCTGCTGCTGGGCGCCGTGCTGCCGGCCGGCCAGACCGCCACGCAGGACATGGACGGCGTGATGCAGAACCTGTTCCAGCATCCCAACCTGCCGCCCTTCATCGCCACGCGGCTGATACGCGCCTTCGTCACCAGCAACCCCAGCCCCGCCTACATCACCCGCGTGGCCGACGTGTTCGCCTACGGCGCGGCCGGACGCGGCGACCTGCAAGCCACGCTGACCGCCGTGCTGACCGATCCCGAAGCGCGCCAGGACCACCCTGGCGCCGCGCAAGGCCACCTGAAGGACCCGATGCTGCAATCGATCGGCCTGTTCCGCACGCTGGGCGCCAGCGTCACCGATCCGACCAACCTGTTCTGGGACTACTTCCTGCTGGGCCAGAAGATCACCGCCGCGCCCAGCGTGTTCAACTTCTACTCGCCGATGACGCGCCTGCCCGGCTCGCCGCAATACTACGGCCCCGAGTTCCAGCTGTACGCGCCCAGCCTGGCCGTGGCGCGCGCCAACTTCCTGTACAAGTTCATCTCCGGCGAATACAAGGGCATGGTCACCGTCGACATCACGCCGTTTGTCAGCGCGGCCGGCAACGCCACCACCTTGATCAACCTGGTCGACGCCACCTTGCTGGCGGGCCGCATGTCGGCCACCGCGCGGCAGGCGATAGCCACGGCCGTCAATGCCTCCGCCGACCCGCGCCAGCGCGCCATCACCGCGCTCTACCTGGCCGCCATCAGCGCCGAATTCGCCGTCGCACAATAAGGACACGACCATGAACCAGCATTCACACTCCCGCCGCCGCTTCCTCGGCGCCAGCGCGCAGACCGGCTTGATGGGCGCGCTCTCCGCACTGGGCCTGGCCGGCGTGGCCACGCCGGCCAGCGCCGCCGTCACCGACTACAAGGCGCTGGTCTGCCTCTACATGTTCGGCGGCAATGACGGCAACAATATGATCGTGCCGCTCGACAGCACCCGCTACGCGCAATACAACGCCATCCGCGCCAGCCACGGCCTGGCCTTGTCGAGCGCGGCCAAGACGCTGCTGGCCGCGCGCAGCGCCACCGTGCAGGCGACCGCGAATCCGGTGACGCAAGCGTTCGGCTTCCACTACGGCATGCCGGAGCTGGACGCGCTGTATGGACAAGGCCAGGTGGCCGCCATCCTCAACGTCGGCAATCTGCGCCAGCCGCTGAGCAAGGCGCAATACCTGGCCGGCGCCGGTGTGCCGTCGCAGCTGTTCTCGCATCCGGACCAGACCATCCAGAACCAGGCCGGCACGCCCTCCTCCGCCGCCACCGGCTGGGGCGGACGTCTGCTCGATGTGCTCGGCACCGGCGGCCACCTGGACGCGATCGCGGTCGGCGCCGGCGGCCTATTTGTCGAGGGCGCCAGCACCCACGGCAATCTGCTGCCGGGCAACGGCCAGCTCGATCTCGCCGGCATGAATTTCTGGCCGCAGAAGGAAGCCGACGCGCGGCGCGCGGCGCTGGTGCAAATCCTCTCGGCGCAACATCCCAACCTGATCGCCGGCGCCGCCAACAAGGCGCTGCTGAACGGCATGGACCTGGTGGCCGATCTGAAGAACGCCAATGCCGGCGCACCGCTGTCCACCGTGTTCCCCGGCACCTCGCTGGGCCAGCAACTGAAGACGGTCGCGCAGCTGATCCGCATCCGCTCGCAGCAAGGGCCGGGACGGCAGGTGTACTTCGTCTCGCAGGGCGGCTTCGACACCCACGGCGGCCAGGCCTACCAGCAGTTCGACATGCTGCGCCAGGTATCGCAGGCGCTGGCCGCGTTCCAGCTGGCGCTGGCGGAGATCCACGCCGCCCAGCAGGTGACCAGCTTCACGATGTCCGAATTCGGCCGCACCTTGCAGCCCAACAGCGGCGGCACCGATCACGCCTGGGGCAATCACCACCTGGTGGTCGGCGCGGCGGTCAAGGGCGGGCTGTACGGCCAGTTCCCCGACTTCACGCTGGGCGGCAAGGACGACGCCACCGGACGCGGCGCGTGGATACCGCAGTTCTCCAACCAGCAATACGGCGCCACGCTGGGCCGCTGGTTCGGCGCCGATGCGGACATGCTGCAGAACCAGGTCTTCAAGAATGAATTGGCGAGTTTCCCGCAGGCCGACCTGGGATTTATGCTGAGCTGACGCCACAATCTGTGGCGTATTTTTAACATTCCTGTCCGGCGCAAAAACTTCGTTCCCGTCAGCAAAACAACCCTGCTATAGTGAATTGGTGCTATCAATTAGGGAGTTGCATGTCGTCGACGCGCGCCGGCCGGAGGGATGTATGAAATACCTGCTTTGCTGCCTCGTCCTGGCCTGCGGTCTGGCCTCGGCCTCGGCCGAAACCATCACGCTGGGCGCGGAAGACGACTGGGCGCCGTATTCGTCGGCGGTGGAGCGCAGCGCGCGCGGCTTCGCGGTCGACGTGATCCGCGAGGCCTTTGCCGCCGTCGGCGTCACGGTCAACTTCGAAGTGCTGCCCTACGCCCGCTGCCTGGACGACACCAAGCGCGGCCGCCTGGTCGGCTGCTTCGACGCCGTCCCCAACGCCATGATAGGCGGCAGCTTCCTGTGGCACACACATCCGCTGTTCACCACCCACATGAACGTCTACGCGCTGAGCGACTCGCCGGAAAGCGGCTTGACCGCCCGTCAACTGGAAGGCAAGACCGTGGGCGTCGAGCGCGGCTATGAATACGGCGACGAGTTCGACCTGAACAACAAAATCGTGCGCCGCATCGTCGACAAGAACGTGCAGGGATTCAGGATGCTGCTGGCCAGGCGCATCCAATACATGGCCGCGGAAGAACGCATCGCGAAAGCCCTGTTCCTCAAGGAGGCGGCGGAATTCGGCGGCAAGTTCAAGCTGGTGGGCACGGTCGCCACGCCCGGCCTGTTCATCGCCTTCAGCAAAACGGGGGCGGACGGCGCCAAATATCTCGCTCAATTCAACCGCGGTTACACGATCATTCGGGACAATGGCCGCTACAAGGCGATTGAGGCCATCTGGTTTTAAGTCGCCAACGGAGGCCATGTGCAAGCGGTACCAGCCAAGCTCGGTCTACAATCGCCTTCGGGTAAAGGCGGCGGTCCGCCCGCCGCACCGCTGTTGTCCGGCGACTCCATCGCCGCGCGCCTGTTGCGGATTATTTTCTGCTGCTACTTCATCGTGACCGTGGTGGTCACGCTGGTGCAGCTGGCGGCCGAATACAAGCACACCAAGGAACGCCTGGTGCTTGAGATCCGCGCGATGCAGCAAACCTTCGGCCCCGGCATCGCCGACGCCATGTGGCGCTTCAACGACGACATCCTGCGCGGCATCCTGACCGGCATGAACGAGCTGCCGGTGGTGGCCGGCATCAAAGTGGCCGACGATCACGGCAAGCTGGTGCGCGCCGTCGGCACCGTGCTCGACGGCGGCGTCAAAGTGCACGCAGAAGCCGATGGCCATCTGAAACCGGAGCCGGCCAGTGTCGGCTTGTTCGCGGAAATCTTCAGCCAGGACTTCCCCATCATCTACAACGACGAGAACGGCCAGGCGCGCGTGATCGGCACCTGGACCGTGTATTCGAACCAGCGCATCATCATCAAGCAGGTCGAGTACGGCTTCTTCCTCATCCTGGTCAACTCGGTCATCAAGACCTGCGCCTTGTGGTTCATCTTCCTGTTCGTGGTGCGGCGCTACCTGGGCCAGCCGCTGCGCCAGTTGAGCGAGTTCGTCGGCCAGCTGAACATTGACAACCTGGGCGACCGCGTGTTCGTGCTGAACGACCGCGGCCACCACGAGCTGCACCTGCTGACCAACAAGCTCAATGAAATGATCGCCAACATCAAGGCTTCGGTGGCGGAGAATGAGCAGCTGTATCGCCAGCTGCAAGTGGAGCAGACCGCCACCCGACAACTGAACGAATCGCTGGAACGCCGCGTGGCCGAACGCACGGCCGACCTGGTCACGTCCAACAAGGATTTGGCGAGGGCCATCGACACCTTGCGGATCGCGCAGGAGGAATTGGTCAACAGCGAGAAACTGGCGGCGCTGGGCTCGCTGGTGGCGGGCGTCGCGCATGAGTTGAATACGCCGATCGGCAATGGCCTGCTGGCAGCCACGGTGCTGACCGACAAAACGCGCCAGTTCGCCAGCGACTACCGCACCGGCCTGACGCGCAGCACCACCGAAGCCTACATCAGCGACATGACCCAGATCACCGAGCTGGTGGTGCGCAACATCGCCCGCTCGGCGGACCTGGTGACCAGCTTCAAGCAGGTGGCGGTCGACCAGACCAGCTCGCAGCGGCGCCACTTCCATCTGGCGGAGGTGGTCGCGGAAAACATCAAGGCGCTGCTACCGACGATTAACAAGACCGCCTACGTCATCGAGCAGGCCGTGCCGGAAGCACTGGCGATGGATAGCTATCCCGGGCCGATCGGCCAGGTGCTAATCAACCTGATCAACAACGCCATCGTGCATGGCTTTGCAGGACGCAGCAACGGCACCATCACGATCGCCGCCAGCGCGGCCGAGGATGGCTGGCTTGAGCTGCGCGTCAGCGATGACGGCGTGGGCATCGCGCCGGAGCACCTCGGCCGCATCTACGATCCCTTCTTCACCACCAAGCTGGGCGCGGGCTGTTCGGGGCTGGGGCTCAACATCAGCCACAACATCGTGACCGGCCTGCTGGGCGGGAAAATCCGCGCCACCAGCCAGGTCGGCGGCGGCACCACCTTCGCGCTGCACCTGCCGCTAGTCGCCCCGCGCCATGACGAACTGCCTGCCGCCGTGGAAGCATGACGCCTGAGACTATGTGCACAAACATGTCTCGCTTCACGCGCCTGACAAATGCATTCGGCAAGTAGCTGGAAAACCACATGTACGCCGTCAGCAAGCACTTTATGCTCTACAACTTCTGTAACATCCACAACGCGCAGCGGATAACGCCGACTATGGAAGCCAGCATTGCAGATTATGCCTGGAAATTGAAGGAAATCTTGCAGATGGTAGAGACGAATTTCTAGGCTTGCGCCAAGAATACTTCCTTGTCGATATGACCGCCAATTTCCGCAGGCGTTGCGCCAAATAGCTTGACGAAATCCGATGCACCAAGGATTACCTCGCATTGCCGCGCGATGAAGCTGTGAATCTTGTTCACTTCGTCCACATAGCGAGTGCGATCGATTCTATGAGCTTCCAACGCCTTGTGTAAGTCGGCCTGAGCCTCATGCAAAGCAAGCTGCAATAACTCGACCTTAGCCAACTTCGCGCGGTCAAAACGGTGGCCAAGAAAAGCATCCGCCATCGCCATGAATTCTTCGTGTCGCACGTCCATGACATCACCTCCAGCACCGCCTAGTCCATGTATTGCAGCAATTCGTAGATCAAAAATCTCAAGGGCTCTCATTTCAATATACTCCATCTTTAAGGATGGACGTGTCCATTACAAGCGGCAAGCTCTGGCCAAGGATTGTGGAGCGGAGAGTAGTTGCTGCGTGTTGCAGAGTCCTTCCCGTAAATTCCATATGTAAACACTGATCATCGATATCCACGCGCTGCGGAAACAGTCTGCCCTGCAGGGTAAAGAATTCTGTTGGCTGTCTGATGGCAAACCCCTGTAACCCCATAGACTATTCCAGCTTGGGATTGAGGATTTGATAAACAATCAGCTCTATCAACATTTCCTACTCCGCTACAAATCAGCACACCGCCAGCACTACGGCCAAAACACGACCAGACATGGCCGGCACTGCTAGTGACATAAGTATGATCGGCAGGAAGCACCGCCATCTTGATAGAGTGTCCTGTCAATATTCCGGATGGCACTGCCGCTCCAAAGGTTGGTTGCGCTGAATCAACAATTGCATATATTGCTGGCCGGCGCAACACAAACTTTTCTTGTAGAGGACATCGCTCAATAGTGTTTTTCTATTTGCAACATTCGTCGTTTCAAACTGAACCACTACTGGCACGTTGCAGAACATTGGCATAGTAAATACTGCCAACATCGATAAAATGATAGGGTAGCTGCCGAGCAGCTCACAAGCTCACACCGGAGCAGGATGTAGGTAAAATAAACTGCCGGATAGATGCGCCAGATCAACGGCGCCGGCGTGGGAATGACCTGACGTCAGGGCTAGCTTTTATCGTCTCAGGATACATTTCCTTACTCGACCGTCAGTTCTTCGGGGATGTTGTAGACGAAGGCTTTGCTGTCGAACATCAGCTTCCAGGTCTTCGCCTCCAACGGCGCGCCGTATTGCGTGCCCTTGACGCTGACCGTCAACGGCCCCGGTTGCGGGCCGATGACGTCGGCGGTGCGGTAGGTCCAGCGGCTGTGCTCGCAGCGCATCGGTTCGGTATCGTCCATCGTCTCGGCTTCTTGCGCTGCCGGCTCGGTGGTGGTCTGCTCCTGGCTGCCCATCGCTTCCACCGCCTTGCGCCAGGTCTCGTGGTCGGCATTGGCCTGGGCGCAATCGCCCGGCTCGGCGTCCACCGACGCCTTGAAGCGGGCCAGCAAGGCGATCTCCTCGCCGTGCGGCGCCAGCATCACGTTGCTGACCATGACCTGCTCGGAAACCGGCCGGGTGCCCGTCTGCACCTTCAACACCCAGCCCCAGGTGCGCTCGGACAAGGCTTCAAAGCGCACCTTCTCCGGCGTTACCGGCACATCACTCTCGTAACGGAACGCCGAGCTGATCTCGACCAGTCCGCCGCCGGGTTTGGTGTCGGGACGGATCTGGAACACGCCGTAGAAATTCCGGCCATTGCCTTTCAGCGACACACCGCTGGCGGCGAAGAACAGCTCGTCGCTCGCCCCCACCGCCTCGATGCGCGCCTGCTGGATCACCCGCACCAGGAAGGGCTCGTTGGACTCGTCCACATACACCCAGCCCTTTTTCTCCGCCGAATATTTGCCGTAGGTGCGCGTCATCGCCTCGTCGATGGAGGCCGCCTCGTCGATCTTGATCAGCTGCGGCTCCGAGTTGGCCTTGATGACCGCCGCCACCAGCAGCGCGATCATCAGCACGCCCAGCACCGCCAGCGTGTAAAGCACGTAGCGGCTCCACTTGCGACGCTTGGGCGGCGGCGGGGTGAGCACGGGAGTTGGTTCGGTGACGCCGGGTTCGATCAGATCAGACATGGGAATTCCTGCAAGGAGGTTGCTATTTTAACATTTGCAGAATTGTAATGCCAAAAAGAAAAACCGCGCGCGCGATAGGCGTGCGGCATCACTTGACCACCGTGGCCACCCATTCGCGCAGCGGGACGCCGCCAGGCACGCCACGGCACAGATTGGACTGGGCCATGTCCACCAGCTGGAAGCCCTGCGCCGTCCACACCCAGTTCCAGAAGCCGCCGCAGTCGAAGATGCCCCGGCCCTTGGCATAGCTGTTCAACTTGCCATCTTCAAACGAGGCGTTCATCACGCCGCCGCCCTCCATGCCCGCCGGATCCACGGGCTTGGGGTCGTAAGGCGGCTTGTCGCGCGCGATCCACAGCCCGTAGGAGGATTGATAGGCGGCGCGGTCGCACTCGAGCACCAGCAACATCTTCCCGCCAGGCAGGCGGTAGATGCTCTGGTCGGCGTTCGAGTCCTTGAGGTCCGCGCCGCAAGCGTCGAGGCCGATGACCTTGACGATGGCGGCCAGCAGCTGGTCGTCGCCCTTTTGCGCGGGCGGCAACGCCAGCGCCCGCACGGTCGGCGGCGCCAGCGGCGGCAACACCGCGCTGGCCGGCCGCGTGCCGGGCCTGACCAGCGCGGTGACGGTGCCCACCCGCCCCTGCAGGTCGTCCATCTTCAGCAAGACCGCCCTCAGGCCGGCCAGCGACAGCAGCCACTGATGCTTGCCGTCCGACACCTTGGCCGTCTCGGCGTTCTGCAACTGCGGCATCAGGCGCGCGAGCTGCTCCGCCGTCAGCACGGCTTCCGACTTCAAGCCGCCCAGCGCCAGCTTGCCGACGGTGATGGTCAGCGGGCCGGCGTCCTTGTCGTCGGGGGTGACCACGATCAGCTTGGCCTCCAGCGCGGCGGCGGCGCCGGCATCGCGCCCCAGCCACAAGGCCACCGGCGCGCTTTCCGACTCGTCGGTCTGGAAACCGGCCGCCTCGCAGCGGCGCGTGTTGTCGCAGCCGATTTCCCAATCCTTGACGCCGAAATTCACCGCGCCGGCCGAAGCCGAGGCGGCCAACGCCGCCGTTATCAAAACAAGTTTCAATTTACTCATGATTTTTCCCGCAGGCGAAAAAAAACAGGTTCGACGGAACCTGTTTCGGTGATGCGCGCAGCTTACAGCTTGATGAAATGCTCGCGGTAGTATTTCAGCTCGTCGATCGACTCGATGATGTCGGCCATCGCCGTGTGCTTCTGATGCTTCTTGAAGCCGCCGACGATTTCCGGTTTCCAGCGCTTGCACAGCTCCTTGAGCGTGGACACGTCGATATTCCGGTAGTGGAAGTAGGCTTCCAGCTTCGGCATGTAGCGCACCATGAAGCGGCGGTCCTGGCCGATGGTGTTGCCGCACATCGGCGCTTTGCCCTTCGGCACCCACTGCTTCATGAACTTGATCAGTTCCTCTTCCGCCTGCGCATCGGTCACGGTCGACGCCTTGACGCGCTCGATCAGGCCCGAACGGCCGTGCGTGCCCTTGTTCCAGGCGTCCATCTTGTCCAGCGTCTCGTCGCTCTGGTGGATCGCGAACACCGGGCCTTCGGCCAGCACATTCAGGTGCATGTCGGTGATCACCACGGCGACTTCGATGATACGGTCGGTGTCCGGCTCCAGACCGGTCATTTCCATATCGACCCAGACCAGGTTGAATTCATTCTGGCGCGGGGTGATGGCCTCGGGTGCGGAACCTTCTGGCAATTCGTTAGCTTGTGACATAATTCTCTCTTGGCTTCATTAATCCGAATCCGCCATTTTCTCACAGGCATAGAATGTATTCACTCGCGTTTTCGATTTTGTTTGTATCTTTCATCATTTTGACGCTGATCGTGCGCTTCTGGCTCGCCTCGCGCCATATCCGCCATGTGCTGGCCCACCGCAGCGCCGTGCCGGCCGAATTCGCCGAGAAAATCCCCCTTGCCGCCCACCAGAAGGCGGCCGACTACACCGTCGCCCGCACCAAGTTCGGCCTGTTCACCTTGCTGGTCAACACCGTGGTGCTGGTCGGCTTCACCTTGCTGGGCGGCCTGCAATGGCTGTCGGTCGAGATCTTCAGGCTGACCGGCCCCGGCATGCTCTACCAGCTGGCGCTGCTGGCGGCCTTCGCCGCCGTGTCCGGCATCATCGACCTGCCGTTCGACTACTACAAGCAGTTCGGCCTGGAGCAGCGCTTCGGCTTCAACAAGATGACACCCGGCCTGTTCTTCGCCGACATGGTCAAGGGCCTGCTGCTGGGCGCGGCCATCGGCCTGCCGCTGGTGTGGGTCATGCTGACCCTGATGGAAAAATCCGGCAACCTGTGGTGGCTGTACGCCTGGCTGGTGTGGAGCGGCTTCCAGCTGTTGATGATGGTGCTGTTCCCGACCGTGATCGCGCCGCTGTTCAACAAGTTCACGCCGCTGGAAGACCAGTCGCTGAAAGCCCGCATCGAAGGCCTGATGAGCCGCGTCGGCTTCGCCTCCAAGGGCCTGTTCGTGATGGACGGCTCCAAGCGCAGCGCCCACGGCAACGCCTACTTCTCCGGCTTCGGCGCCAACAAGCGCATCGTGTTCTTCGACACCCTGCTGTCGCGCCTGCAACCGCAGGAGATCGAGGCGGTGCTGGCGCACGAGCTGGGCCACTTCAAGCTCAAGCACATCATCAAGCGCATCGGCATGATGTTCGCGCTGTCGCTGGCCTTCCTGGCGCTGCTGGGCTACCTGAAGAACCAGCTGTGGTTCTACACCGGCCTGGGCGTCGATCCGCTGCTGCTGCCGGGCCAGGGCAACGACGCCATGGTGCTGCTGCTGTTCATGCTGGTGCTGCCGGTGTTCACCTTCCTGTTCGGACCGCTGACCTCGATCAGCTCGCGCAAGCACGAGTTCGAAGCCGACGCCTTCGCCGCCCGGCACACCGACGCCCGCGACCTGGTCTCGGCGCTGGTCAAGATGTACGAGGACAACGCCTCGACCCTGACGCCGGATCCGCTGCACTCGGCCTTCTACGACTCGCACCCGCCGGCCAGCGTGCGCATCCGTCACCTGCACGCGGCGGCCGCATGATCGCCACCCACGCCGACCTGCTGAACCGCAACTGCCATCCGGCCAAGGACGCGCTCAGCGCCGACGAGGCCGCGCGCCTGGTCGCGCTGCTGCCGGGCTGGTCGCTGGAAAACGGCAAGCTGGTCCGCACCTTCGGCTTCACCAATTACTATCGCACCATGGCCTTCGTCAACGCGCTGGCCTACCTGAGCCACGCGGAAGACCATCACCCGGAAATGACCGTGACTTATAAAAACTGCATCGTCCGCTACGACACCCACTCGGTCAACAACGGCCAGGGCGGCCTGTCGAACAACGACTTCATCTGCGCGGCCAAGGCCGGCGTGCTGTTCCACTCGACGGCGGTCAAGCAATGAGCAACCAAACCCATACGCAACTGAGCGCCATCATCATCGCCGCCCACGGCCGCCACTATCTGGCCGAGGCGGACGGCGTCAAGCTGCAATGCGTCACGCGCGGCAAGAAGACCAACGTCGCCGTCGGCGACCAGGTGCGCATCACGCTGACCTCGCCCGACCAGGGCGTGATCGACCAGATCGAGGAACGCAAGACCCTGCTCTACCGCTCGGACCAGTACAAGTCCAAGCTGCTGGCGGCCAACCTGACGCAGCTGTTCATCGTCGTCGCCACCGAGCCCGGCTTCGCCGACGACCTGGTGTCGCGTTCGCTAGTGGCGGCCGAGGCGGCCGGCATCACCGCCCGCCTGATCCTCAACAAGACCGACGTCACCGAATCGCTGGCGCGCACCCGCGAGCGCCTGCAACCGTACGCCTCGCTGGGCTACCCGGTGCACGAGGTGTCGGCCAAGGCCAAGCCCGACGAAGCGCTGGCCGTGCTCAAGCCGCTGCTGGCCGGCCAGTCGTCGATCCTGATCGGCCAGTCCGGCATGGGCAAGTCCTCGCTGATCAACCTGCTGGTGCCGGACGCCGACATCGCCGTGCGCGAAATCTCGGCCGCGCTCGACACCGGCAAGCACACCACCACCTTCACCCGCCTGTACCAGCTGCCGGAACTCGGACCGGATTCTTCCATCATCGACTCGCCCGGCTTCCAGGAGTTCGGCCTGTACCACCTGAGCGAAGGCATGCTGGAGCGCGCCTTCGTCGACTTCGAACCCTACCTGGGCCAGTGCAAGTTCTACAACTGCCGCCACCTGATCGAGCCGCAATGCGCGATCCTGACCGCCGTGGCCGAAGGCAAGATTGCCAAAATGCGCCACACCTTGTACGGCCAGCTGTTGCATGAATCGTCGCAAACCCTCTACTAAAAAAAACAATTGTAGTAGCTCACGCACAACGTGCATTTGAGGACTATAATTCCCCAAGGCAATTAATCCGGCCCGAGGATAGCGATGGACATGTTTGCGGTCGACGACGACGTAGCGCACTGGGAAGCGGCCCTGCTGCCACTGCGCGGTCCTGCGCGTTTGCCGGTGCTGGTGCCGCTGGCCTGGCACCTGCGCCAGCGCGACACCGTGCGCGCCGTCGCCCTGGCCACCGAGGGCCGCCAACTGCTGCCCGCCACCTCGCTGTCGCAGGACGACATGCACCTGGTGTCGGCCCGCCTGCTGCTGGTGCAGGCCGAAGCCATCTGGCTGGCCGGCGAACTCGATGACGCCGCCGTGCTGGCCGAACAAGCCTACGAACAACTGTGCCAACTGGGCGACCACCAGGGCTGCGCCGACGCCCACTGGCTGCGCGCCTGGATCGCCATCGACCGCGGCGACCACCGCGCCGGCGAGAGCGAACTGGAACTGATGGCCGCCGCCGCCCGCCAGGCCGGCGACGAACAACGCGCCGATATCGCCGAAGCGGCCATCGCCCGCTGGGCGGTGCTGCAAGACCAGCGCTCGGCCGAGCACCGCTGGGGCCAGCGCTTCGCCGCCGACCAGGCGCCGCAACATCCTGGCGTGGCGGCCTGGGTGTACGATTTCTTCGGCCTGTCGGCCAGCCAGCACAGCGACCACGGCGCCGCCGCGCGCCACTACATCCACTGCTACGAAACGGCGCTCGAGACGGGCCAGGTGCGCGTGGCCGTCACCGCCGCGATCAACATCGGCCTCAATTTCACCATCCTCAACGACCACCACTCGGCGCTGGAATGGATGCAAAGCGCGCTCGATCTGGCGCGTCCCACCGGCTGGCCGCGCAGCATCGGCGCCTGCCTGATGCACACCGCCGAAACCATGCGCCGCCTGGGCCGCCTCGACGCCACCGAGGAACTGCTGCACGAAGCCCTGCAGATCATGACGCCGCTGCCGGGCGCGCGCAGCTACGCGCATGCGCTGTCCTACCTGGGCGACCTGGCGCTGGACAAGGCCGACTACCCGGGCGCGCTGAACGCCTTCCACCGCATGGCGGGCCGCGCCGACGCGCTGGGCCAGGCCGACTTCCAATCGATCGCGCGGCGCGGCCAGGCGCACGCGCTGTGCTTCCTCGACCGTCCGCAGGAAGCGCTGCAGATGGCCGAACGCGCGGTGGAACTGGCGGCCGAGCAGGCCAACCGCGACAACCACGTCGCCGCGCTGCGCGTGCTGTCGGTGATCCACGAACGCCATGCGCTGCCGCCGCCGGCCGGCATGACCGAGCAAAACGCCACGCTGCACTATCTGCACCTGGCGCTCGACGTGGCGTCCGCCATCGACGGCTACACCCTGCCCGGCGACCTGCACGACGCGCTGGGACGCGAATACGCGCGGGTCGGCGACTACGCCAAGGCCTACGCCTCGGCGCAGGCGGCGGCCGCCGCGCGCCAGAAGACCCACAGCCAGGAAGCCACCAACCGCGCCATCGCCATGCAGGTGCACCACCAGACCGAACACGCGCGCGCCGAAGGCTACCACCATCGCGAACTGGCGGCCTCCGAAGCACGCCGCGCCGAAGTGCTGCAGCAGACCAGCGCCACGCTGGAGCGCCTGTCGGCCATCGGCCAGGAGGTCACCACCCACCTCGACGCCGCCGCCGTGTTCCAGGCGCTGACCCGTCACGTCCAGGGCCTGCTGCCGGCCAACAGCTTCGCCATCTACCTGTGCGACGCCGGCGGCGAAACCGTCAGCCGCGCCTTCGGCATCGAGAACGGCCACGCGCTGCCGACCAACACCATCGCCATCGACAACCCGCGCGCCAACTCGGCGCGCTGCGTGCGCGAGCGGCGCGAGATCTATGTCGAGGAGGCGGGACCGGACGACATCTTCCTGGCGCCCGGCACCCAGCTGATGGTCAGCGCGCTGTACGCGCCGCTGCTGGTGGGCGAACGCGCGCTGGGCGTGATGACGGTGCAGGCCATGCACGCGCGCGCCTACGGCGAACGGGAACGGCTGATCTTCCGCACGCTGTGCGCCTACGGCGCCATCGCGCTCGACAACGCCGAAGCCTACCGCCAGCTGAAGGACGCGCAAACCCAGCTGGTGTCGCAGGAGAAGCTGGCGGCGCTGGGCTCCCTGATGGCCGGCGTGGCGCACGAACTGAATACGCCGATCGGCAACAGCCTGCTGATCGCCAGCACGTTGATCCAAAAAACCGAGGAGCTGGAAACGCAGGTCAACGGCGCCGGCCTGCGCCGCTCCGAGCTGGCCGCCTACCTGGCCGACGCCCGCAAGGCGCACGAGCTGGTGATGCGCGGCCTGACCAGCGCGGCCGACCTGGTCAACAGCTTCAAGCAGGTGGCGGTCGACCGCACCACCGAGCAGCGCCGCGAGTTCAACCTGCAGCAGGTGTCGCACGAGGTGATCGCGACGATGATGAACCGCATCCGCGCCGCCAACCACCGCATCGAGATCGAGGTGCCGGAACTGATCGCGATGGACAGCTATCCGGGGCCGTTCGGCCAGGTCATCGCCAACTTCATCAACAACGCGCTGCTGCACGCCTTCGCGCGCGAGCGCAGCGGCGGCATGTGGCTGCACGCGGCCACGCCGACCGAGGGCCGGGTGCTGATCACCTTCCGCGACAACGGCGGCGGCATCGCGCCGGAACACATGTCGCGCATCTTCGATCCCTTCTTCACCACCAAGCTGGGACAGGGCGGCAGCGGGCTGGGACTGTCGATCAGCTACAACATTATCACTTCGCTACTGGGCGGCCATATCAGCGTCCAGAGTTCGCGCGACGGCACCGTCTTTGCGCTCGACCTGCCTGTGACGGCGCCCGAACACCAGACGGCGGCGGCCAGCCAGATCTACACTTAGCAACGGCGGGGCCGCAATACCTGTATAGACAGGAGATTCTGCGGCGATCCGCCCTATCTTCCGAATTGCCTTTATAATTGTTCGGCTAAGCCGGCCAGGCACCTCGCCCCACGCCCTGCTCTCCTGTCAGTTGTTAATATGTCTATCCAAAAACCGATCAAGCATTACCTGCAGTTTTCCGACTTCACCTTGGACGAGTACGAATACGTCATCGAACGCGCGCACCTGATCAAACGGAAGTTCAAAAACTACGAGATCTATCACCCGCTGATCGACCGCACCCTGGTCATGGTGTTCGAGAAGAACTCGACCCGCACCCGCCTCTCCTTCGAGGCCGGCATGCACCAGCTGGGCGGCGCCGCGATCTACCTGAACACGCGCGACTCGCAACTGGGCCGCGGCGAACCGGTGGAAGACGCCGGCCAGGTCATGAGCCGCATGTGCGACATCATCATGGTGCGTACCTTCGGCCAGGACATCATCGAACGTTTCGCCGCCAATTCGCGCGTGCCGGTGATTAATGGCCTGACCAACGAACACCATCCATGCCAGGTGTTCGCCGACATCTTCACCTACTACGAGCACCGCGGGCCGATCACCGGCAAGACCGTGGCCTGGGTGGGCGACGCCAACAACATGCTGTACTCCTGGCTGCAGGCGGCCGAGGTGTTCGGCTTCCACGTCAACGTGTCCACGCCCAAGGGCTACGACATGGACATGTCGCTGGTCTCGACCGACCGCTACACCTTCTTCGAGAACCCGTCCGACGCCTGCCAGGGCGCGCATCTGGTCAACACCGACGTCTGGACCAGCATGGGCTATGAGGAAGAAAACGCCGCCCGCCTGAAAGCCTTCGACGGCTGGATCGTCGACAGCGCCAAGATGTCGCGCGCCGCGCCGGATGCGCTGTTCATGCACTGCCTGCCGGCCCACCGCGGCGAGGAAGTCTCGGCCGACGTCATCGACGGCCCGCAGTCGGTGGTCTGGGACGAGGCGGAGAACCGCCTGCACATCCAGAAGGCGCTGATCGAGTACCTGCTGATCGGCCGCGTCGCCACCAACACCTAACACTACCCACCAATTGGAACTAGCATGAGCGATATTAAAAAAGTAGTCCTCGCCTACTCGGGCGGCCTCGATACCTCCGTCATCCTCAAATGGCTGCAGGATAACTACCAGTGCGAGATCGTCACCTTCACGGCCGATCTGGGCCAGGGCGAAGAACTGGAGCCGGCGCGCGCCAAGGCGATCAAGTTCGGCATCAAGCCTGAGAACATCTACATCGACGACGTGCGCGAGGAATTCGTGCGCGATTTCGTGTTCCCCATGTTCCGCGCCAACACCGTGTACGAAGGCGAATACCTGCTGGGCACTTCGATCGCCCGTCCGCTGATCGCCAAGCGCCTGATCGAGATCGCCAACGAGACCGGCGCCGACGCCATCTCGCACGGCGCCACCGGCAAGGGCAACGACCAGGTGCGCTTCGAACTGGGCGCCTACGCGCTGAAGCCAGGCGTGAAGATCATCGCGCCATGGCGCGAATGGGACCTGCTGTCGCGCGAAAAACTGCTGAAGTACGCGGAAGACGCCGGCATCGACATCGATATGAAGCACAAGAACGGCGGCGCGCCCTACTCGATGGACGCCAACCTGCTGCACATCTCCTTCGAAGGCCGCCACCTGGAAAACCCGAGCGCCGAAGCCGAGGAAACCATGTGGCGCTGGAGCGTCAGCCCTGAGGCGGCGCCGGACCAGGCGGAATACCTGGACATCGAATACGAAAAAGGCGACATCGTCGCCCTGAACGGCGTGCGCATGTCGCCGGCCACCGTGCTGACCGAACTCAATCGCCTGGGCGGCAAGCATGGCATCGGCCGCCTGGACCTGGTGGAAAACCGCTACGTCGGCATGAAGTCGCGCGGCTGCTACGAAACCCCCGGCGGCACCATCATGCTCAAGGCGCACCGCGCCATCGAGTCGATCACGCTGGACCGCGAAGTGGCCCACCTGAAGGACGACCTGATGCCGCGCTACGCATCGATGATCTACAACGGCTACTGGTGGGCGCCGGAGCGCGTCGCCATCCAGACGCTGATCGACCATACGCAAGCGACCGTCAACGGCTGGGTGCGCGTCAAACTGTACAAGGGCAATGTGATCGTCGTCTCGCGCGACTCCAAGACCGACTCGCTGTTTGACATGACCATCGCCACCTTCGACGAAGACGGCGGCGCCTACAACCAGGCCGACGCCGGTGGCTTCATCAAGCTGAACGCGCTGCGCATGCGCATCGCCGCCAACGCGCGCCTGAAGCGCGGCCAGTAAACACGACAGGTAGGAACCAAGGGATCGCCAACTTAGCTGGCGGTCCTTTTTTTTGTCCTCCACGACGGGCGACAAAATGATACATTGCTCCCACAGCTAGCCCATCGTGGAGCGCATATGTTCAAAAATCTGGGTATCAAGACGAAACTCGCCGCCGGCTTCGGCGCCGTCGTCCTCATCATCCTGGCCTTGCTGGCCATGGCCTACACCAATTTCAACAAACTGTCCGACGCCAGCCAGTGGGACAAGCACACGCTGGAAGTGCTGCGCGAAGCCGACCGCACCTCGATCGCGGTGCTGGAACTGCAGTCGGCGGAACGCGGCTATGTGCTCAGCGGCGACGACAAGCTGCTCTCCGTCAGCGCCGATGCCGAGACCAGTCTGGAGCACCGGCTTCAGAAACTGCTGACGCTCACCTCGGACAACCCCGCGCAGCAGGAACGCCTGCGCCGGCTGCAAACGCTGGTCAAGGACTGGCTGGCGCAGGTCTACCATCCGCTGCTCGACAAGCGCCGCGCGTTGGGACTGAGCGCCGATGCGGCCGACCAGCTGGGGCATGGCGTGGAGCTGCGCAACGGCGCCCGCAGCATCGGCGCCATCCGCGCCCTGATCGACGAAGCCACCGCGGAGGAAGCCCGGCTGCTCGACAGCCGCACGCGCACCTCGGCCGATTTGCAGCAGCTCATGACCCTGGTGCTGATCCTGGGCGGCAGCTTGTGCGTGGTGCTGTCCGTCGTGATCGGCCTGCTGCTGGCCAGGACGCTGCTGACGCCCTTGAACAACCTGACGCACGCGGTGGGCCGTATCGCCGCCGGCGAACAGTCGGCACGGGCGGCGGTGTTGTCGGCCGATGAACTGGGCCGGGTGACGACGGAGTTCAATCGCATGGCCCAATCGATCCAGGATAGCCAGGCCAACGAGCAAGCCGCCACCAACCTGCTCAAGTCCAAGGTCGACTCGCTGCTCGGCGTGGTCTCCAAGGCCGCCGCCGGCGATTTGACCGGCAAGATCGAGGTGGCCGGCAGCGACGCCATCGGCCAGCTGGCGCATGGCCTGGACCGCATGTTCGAGAACCTGCGCGCGCTGCTCAACAACGTGCAGAAGGCCGGCATCCAGGTCACCACCTCGGCCACCGAAATCGCCGCCTCCGCCAAGCAGCAGGAAGCGACCGGCATCGAGCAGGCGCAGACCAGCGTCGAGATCCTCAGCACCACCAAGGAAATCTCCGCCA